>NZ_JAVRBY020000016.1:0-118556 GCF_034531035.1 Nostoc sp. DedQUE02
CTAAATTCTCTCTTTACTCCCCCTGCTCCCCCTGCTCCCCCTGCTCCCCCTGCTTCAAAAAGCGATGATCTCACATTCTCGCGTTGCTCCCTTTTCTGGCTTAGGCATCCACTTATGCTGAAATTATCTTCATCTGTTTAGAACTTTTCTGTAACATCGGGGCAATTATATCAGCAGGGACAGGACAACTGAAGTAGTAACCTTGGCCTTCGTCACATCCTTGCATTTTCAGGTAGTCAAGCTGTTCTTGGGTTTCCACACCCTCTGCCGTGATACTCAACCGGAGACTCTTTGCAAGGGCAATAATGGCATTGGTGACAGCAGCGCTATCAGGATTAGACATGACATCTTTCACAAATGACTGATCAATCTTCAGTATATTCACAGGAAAGCGCTTCAAGTAATTCAGGGACGAATAACCTGTACCGAAGTCGTCTAGAGCCAACCATATACCCTGTTCTCGTAATTGTCTTAAGGTTTTAATTGATCGCTCCATATCACCCATCAAAAAGCTTTCCGTTACTTCCAGTTCTAGATCGGATGCTTGGAGTTCAGTCTCCTCAATAATTTGGCTAATGATTTCAACCAAATACGGTTGTTCAAACTGTCGAGCTGACAGATTTACAGATATCCGAATTGGGGGAAATCCAGCAAGCTGCCAAGCACGGTTTTGGGCACAAGCAGTTCGCAAGACCCATTCGCCAATTGGTACGATCGCACCATTAGCTTCTGCAATAGGAATAAACTTTCCTGGAGAAATAAAACCTAATGTAGGATGCTGCCAGCGAACCAATGCTTCCATAGCTGTAATTTGTCCGCTATGTAAATCAATCAGAGGTTGATAATAAACCAGCATTTCGTTACGGTCAAGCGCTCCATGTAATTCATTTTCTAAAGTCAGTCGTTCCTGCAACTGAGCATTAATTTCTGGCGAATAGAATTGGTATTGGCTACGCCCTTTCTGCTTGGCCTGATACAGTGCTATGTGAGCCTGTTGCAAAAGTTGATCTACGCTATTACGATCATTTATTCCATTAATTGTGATGCCGATGCTGGCGGTGATATGAATCAAGTTACCCTCTACAGAAAAGGGTTTGCTCAGGGTACTCAAAAGCACTTGAGATAGCTTAATCACATTTTCAAGAGAAACAATCTCTATGCGGGCAATGATAAATTCATCTCCATTTAAATGAGCAAGAATATCTGTTTGCCCTATGCCAGATGATAACCTCTGAGCAACTGCTCTTAACAACAAATTTGTTGTTTCATGCTCCAACCCATGACTTATACCAGTGAAATCATCAATACTTACTAAAAAGATAGCTACAAGGCGCTGGTTATTTTCAGGTTGGGATAGAATTTGATAGAGGCGATCGCGGAATAAATCACGATTGGGCAATCCAGTGAGATCGTCATAATTAGTGATGTAGTGAATTAACTCATCTAATTTGTGAAGAGTTTGTGAGGTATCCGCCATCAATGTACCCGCTTCATCAGCAAATTCTGTGGGTAATTCAGGTAGGGTTTTGGTATTTAGATAATTTTGCAATGCAGTAGATGTCAAAATAACCGGTTTGAGGAGGTGGTGTAGGGCGTAAAGTGTGACGGCGGTACCTACTAACGTAGCCAACAAAGCAATGAGCATAACTCGGATCGCCATCTCTAAAGAATAGGAGTTTGAGATGACGAAACTCAAAAGTAAGGTCAGAAGTGGTACGTGAGTGCCCAAAAAAGCCACCAACATGATTTTAGCGGTGTAACTTTTTTTCAGCCATCGAAAACGAGCTAGGAACGAGTATAGGTAGAGCTTGTGATTGAGATTCATAAATTCTGTTAGATAGTTGGTAAATTAGTTCCGAGCTATCCTGGCAAAAGGGTATTTTTGATTTCTAATTCAATAGAACTAGCTCTCATGTAACCCAACCCTGATAAGTTTATATATCTATGTTTCCCAATCTCAATTTCTACTTGATATATATAACGATAAAGTTTATGTAAAACTTATTCCACAAGTAATTACACAACAAATCTATAGTTGTATTTATTATTACATAAACGGTACTTATTTATTTGTTTTAACGCGATCTAAAAACAAAAATAACTACAGATAAACGTGAGTTCGACAAGTATTATTTGACCTCTCCTCCAACCCCTCTCCATGTCGGAGAGGGGAGCAAAAATTGAATTTTTCGTTGCTCCTCCTTTGGGTTTCAAATAGGGAGGCTAGGAGAGAGGTTCGTCGAACTCAGTTAAATAACTATGTTTATCTATAGTTAGATTTCACAAAATGATTATGTGTGCAATTCAAGACGCAACAAATTATTTCAGGCTATAGTCTGAAAAGAGCAGATTTGTAACTTGCTCTAATACCTTTAATGCTGTTAATGAACCTCGAATCAGGTGAGTCGCAGCAATGGGTTGTCGAAGCATTGCCATTGCTAAAGGAAAAGAGTTTAGGGAACCATCAGAGTTAATTGCTGATGTCAGATCGGGGATATTATGCTGACAATCGTCGCTCACTACTCGCAGCATTGCCACGGACACCCCAACAGCATTGAAAAATTCTAGGGCGGTAAATCCTTCCATATCAACAACATCAACTGCTAAAGTCTTACCTAAACGGCTTTTTTCAGCAGCAGAGCAAATTACGCGATCGCTTGTCACTGACTTGACTAAAGATACTTTTTCTGATATCGAAGATTGCAATTGTGTTGTCAAAGTGCGATCGCATTCTTGCTGCTTCCCCTGATAAACACAATCTTGATACAGCACAATATCACCAACTGTGTGGCGATCGCTCAAGCTGCCACATAGACCCATCATCAGCACTCTCGATGAAGCTAGAAATTGTCCTTGTTGGAGATATTTGAGTAAAGCCTTCATCCCAACAGGTATAGCTACTACCGTTGGGATGGAGCCAGAAACGCCGCTTAATCCGCGACAGACAGCTTTATATTCTGCTCCCTGAGGCACCAAAATTGTATTAATGGGTAAAAAGTTAGGCACTAACCCTCTCGACAGTTTCAAGTTTGCGTTTGGGGATTAACTCTAAGGTAGGGAGAGCAATGGTAGCAAGTCACAGAACCAAGTTTTATCTTGAAGTTTCCTTTTTGTATTAAAAATTGGGTTATATCTGAGTGACAATAAGTAATATTGCCGTTTAGTACTAACCAAAACTCGCAAACCGAAGGTGATTGCTGTAGCATGACTAAATAATTGTGTCACCCACACGATAATTTTCCAAGATGGTAAAGCTTCATAACTCCAAATCCGCACGAGAACTCTTCAATATTTCCAAATTGGCGATTCAATTTTCGTGGCTGACGGTGAGTTTTTGGATTGCCGTAACGGTAGCCGGCGTTCTGGCTTTCAGCTCCCTTAAGTATGCCTTGTTTCCAGATATTACCTTTCCGGTGGTGGTTGTGAATGCTACAGCACCTCTGAGAACTGCGCTGGATACAGAAACGAAGCTTACCAAACCCCTAGAAGAACGCCTGCGTTCCCTAGAAGGACTGGAGAATATCCGCTCATCTACCTATCCAAGTCAAACTGCTGTTGCCCTTTCTTTTGTCGTAGGGACGAATTTAGAAACATCGACCAAAAAAGTTGAAACTGCCCTGAAGAAGTTGACTTTACCTCAAGGAGCAACTTCCAAAATTATTCCCCTGAATTTAAATGAGTCAGCCGCCATTAGTTATGCCATAGAGAGTCCCACGCGGAATCTCAAGGATTTGACGAAGTTGGCGCAAGATGAGATTGTGAGTGCGATCGCTAAACTACCAGGAGTCCTGAAAGTCTCACTACTAGGCGCTGCTAATGCAACTCCTCCAATAAATCCAGCGAATGCAAGTGCAACAGTCCCCCAAAGTGGGGCGACATTAGTCCGGTTTAACGGTGAAGATGCACTCGCATTTCAGGTAATCAAACGCGGTAATGCTAATACTTTGGAAGTAGTGAGTCGGGTTGAGAAAGAAGTTCAAAGGCTACGCTCTACCCTTAAAGATGTCAAACTCACCTTAGCTGCCACCCAAGCAGAATATATCCGCCAAGCCACCCAGTCAACAATTGATGCTTTGCTGGAAGCAGTCTTGTTGTCAATCGTAGTAATTTTTCCTTTTTTATGGAATTGGCGGGCAACTCTCATCTCTGCCTTGGCGATTCCCACGTCTTTGTTGGCGACGTTTATCGTTATGGCGATTTTCGGCTTCAACCTGGAAACAATCACCCTGCTGGCTTTAGCTTTGGTGATTGGTAGCATTGTTGATGATGCGATCGTGGATGTGGAAAACATCATGCGACATGTTGAAGATGGGGAAACTCCTCGCCAAGCAGCGCTTTTAGCTACAAATGAGATCGGGTTGACAGTCACCGCCGCTACTTTGACAGCAGTAGCAGTTTTTCTACCCATAGGTTTGATGGGTGGTGTCATCGGTCAGTTTTTCAAGCCTTTCGGCATCACTGTTTCAGCCGCGATGCTTGCTTCTATGCTAGTTGCTCGGACTTTATCTCCAGTTTTGGCTATCTACTGGCTAAAACCGAAATCCTCGCTCTCCCCACGTCGAGAAGCAAAAATCTGGGTAGCGTTTACTCAATTTTACAGAAACTTGCTGAGTTGGTCTTTGAATCATCGCAAGATAGTTATCGGGTTAGCTGTACTCAGCTTCATCGCAGGTATAGCACTGATTCCACTAATTCCCAAAGGGTTCATTCCCAAACTTGATCGCGGCGAATTTAATATTGCTTATACGGCTCCTTTGCCGAGTATTCCTAGTGGAGGAGAGGGGCAGGGGGGCAGCACTTCGGCTACGCTCAGTGACCGGGGGGGAGCAGGGGAGCAGGGGAGAAATCCTAGTCTCCAGTCTCAAATTCCCAATCCCTTGAACGATTCTCTTGAGGTTGCGAAAAAACTAGAAGAGGTTGTCAGAAAATCACCAACAGTTGAAACGGTATTTACCACTATTGGTTCTCGTGAGGGTGAACCAAATAAAGGGACACTATATGTAAAGTTAAAGGAAAATCGCACAATTACAACTGCGGAATTACAAGACCAGTTGCGCTCCTCCTTACCTGCTCTTTCTGGGGTAACTACTAGTGTTGAAGATATTCAATTTGTCGATTCTGGCGGTCAAAAACCCCTGCAAATAGCATTACAAGGTGATAATCTCCAAGCTTTGAGCAAAGCAGTCAAAGCAATTAAAGAAAGGATTCAAAGGCTACCGGGATTCGCTGATGTCACAGTTACAGGTGAAACGAATCCACAAGGCACGGTTTTTCAGATCGAGCGTCTGAATAATCAGCGCGTAGCCTACATCAGTGCTAATCTTGGCAAGGATCTGTCTTTGGGTGATGCCACTGACAAAGTAGTAGCTGAAGCAAACGCGGTGTTACCCTCTAATGTTTCTTTAAATTTGGGGGGAGACTCTGCTAACCAAAATAAAGTTTTTAGCAGTTTCGGCAGTACTTTAGCTTTATCTGCCTTGTGCATTGTTGTGGTACTAATTTTACTATTCAAAAGCTGGGTAGACCCTTTAGTTATTGGTGTATCTTTGCCTTTAGCACTAGTGGGGGCGATGTTGGCGCTACTAATTACCAAGAGCGACTTTGGTATGATCTCATTGATCGGTTTCGTCTTTTTGCTAGGGCTGGCAAATAAAAATGCGATTTTGCTTGTAGATTATATCAACCAGTTACGCAATGCTGGCTTAGAGCGTACAGAGGCGATTCTCAACACCGGACTAGTGCGCCTCAGACCAATTATGATGACCACGGCCTCCACTATTTTAGGGATGCTGCCGATCGCTTTGGGTTTGGGTGCAGGTTCCGAATTGCGATCGCCGATGGCTGTAGCGATCGCAGGTGGACTAGTAACTTCAACTATTCTCAGTTTGATTGTTGTGCCAGTCGTCTACACTATTTTGGATGATTGGTTTCCCCGGTTTAAGAAGAGGGGGAGCAGGGAAGCAGAGGAGCAGGGGGCAAGTTGATGCAGGTTTTTGTCACGGGGGGTACGGGTTTTATTGGCGCTCATTTGGTACGGTTGCTCCTACAAGAAGGATATGCCGTCAAAGTGCTGGTACGCTCAACCAGCAATTTGGAGAATCTACGCGGTTTGGATGTGGAAATTGTCAAAGGCGATTTGAACGATCCAAATCTCTGGCAACAAATGAGAGGTTGTCAATATCTATTTCATGTGGCAGCTCATTATTCCCTGTGGCAAACAGACCGAGAATTACTCCATCGTCACAATGTCCTGGGTACGCGCAATGTGTTGGCAGCAGCTCGCAAAGCTAATATTGAACGCACCGTCTACACAAGTTCGGTTGCGGCAATTGGGGTAGGATCGTCAGGAGAAGTTGTGGATGAAACACATCAGAGTCCCTTAGAAAAGTTGGTGGGTGACTATAAAAAGTCTAAGTTTTTGGCTGAACAAGAAGCTATGCAAGCCGTTGCTACAGGTCAGGAGGTAGTTATTGTCAATCCCAGCAGCCCCATTGGCGCGTTGGATATCAAACCTACCCCTACGGGTGATATAATTTTACGGTTTTTGCGAGGCCAAATGCCCTTTTACTTGGATACTGGTCTAAATTTTATCGACGTGCGGGATGTGGTATGGGGGCATTTACTGGCTTTGCAACGGGGTAAATCAGGCGATCGCTATATCTTAGGTCATCAAAACCTCAGTCTCAAAGAACTACTCGAACAACTCGCCGATATCACAGGTCTTAGCGCACCTCAACGAACAGTACCCGCTTGGTTGCCCCTTGGTGTTGCCTGGATTGATGAAAAGATTCTCGCACCACTGGGTAAATCGCCCTCAGTGCCATTGGATGGCGTTCGGATGGCGAAACAACCGATGTATTACAATGCTTCAAAGGCTGTACGAGAGTTGGGTCTACCCCAATCTTCGCTGAACGCCGCGCTCAAAGATGCTGTGGATTGGTTTGTTGCTCAGGGATATGTCAACCCCTCTGGGGAATTCAAAATTCAAAATTCAAAATTTAAGACCCCATAGATCAATCTTGGGGTTGAGAAAGTGGTGCATTTATCTTTAAAAGAGGAGCGATCGCAACAATGGCAGTTAATCTACAACAAGCTATGGATATTGGGAAGTATCTTGTTACTCAGCGTTTGAAAGGACGTAAACGCTTCCCTTTAGTATTGATGTTGGAACCTCTTTTTCGGTGTAATCTCGCTTGTACTGGTTGTGGTAAAATCCAACATCCAAAGGAAATTTTAAAGCAAAATCTCACCCCAGAACAGTGTTTTGCCGCAGTGGAAGAGTGCGGCGCACCGGTTGTCTCCATTCCTGGCGGAGAACCTCTGCTACACCCCCAAATCGATGAAATTGTTCAGGGATTAATTGAGCGCAAGAAATATATTTACTTGTGTACCAATGGTTTGTTATTAGAAAAGAGCCTGGATAAGTTTCAACCTTCGCCTTACCTGACTTTTAGCGTGCATTTAGATGGAATGCGCGAGTTACACGATCACTGCGTCGATCGCAAAGGTGTTTTTGATATTGCTGTCAAAGCCATTCGCGCCGCTAAAGCTAAAGGCTTTCGTGTTACAACTAACACCACTATCTTTGAAGGTACTAAACCCCAAGATATGCAAGATTTCTTCAACTTTCTGGAAACACTAAATACTGACGGGATGATGATTTCTCCCGGCTACAGTTACGAGTGGGCACCAGATCAAGATCATTTTCTCCACCGCGAACAAACCCGCGCCCTCTTCCGGGAAATTCTGGCCCCATACAAAAGTGGTGAAAAAAACTGGAACTTCAATCACAATCCGTTGTTCTTAGATTTTCTCACTGGTGAGAAGGACTACGAATGCACGCCTTGGGGTAGTCCTAGTTATAGCGTTCTCGGTTGGCAAAAACCTTGTTATCTGCTGAACGAAGGTTATTACTCTACCTTCAAGGAATTACTCGCCCAAACTGATTGGAGTCAATACGGCCAGAAGAGTGGTAATCCCAAGTGTGCCGATTGTATGGTTCACTGCGGCTACGAACCCACCGCCGCAATGGATGCAATGCAACCGCAAAATATGGCGCGTGCCCTTGGCAGTGTGTTTGGCAGGAATTAATAATCAGGGGGAAAGGAAAAAAGGACTTACAAAAACAATACAAAACTCTGATTTTCTGGTAGGGGCAATTCATGAATTGCCTCTACTGAGTTTACTATTACGGAAGTCATACTAGAGTTTGTATGTTCAGCAAAATTCCAGTCCACTCAAGTGGACTTTAACTGTTACAGAAATGTGAGTAATAGCAAATATTTAAAAACAGCTTAGTGCTGGATTTTATCAATCTTTTCAATCACTATCCCTTTATTTACCTGGCTTTACTTGGAACACCAGTAAAGGAGAAAAACTGTTGTTCTTTGGGTACAGCTAAACTTTCACCAAGATAACGATGAATACCTACTCCCATGTCTCCTGTTGCGGTGAGTTTGAAGTTCACTTCTTCAAATCCATATTCATGGAAAAATTTACGCACAGTCTCAGAGTGAGCAATACCGTTAGAGTGTCCACGAGTCCAAATTACAAAAGCACCTTGCTTACTCAGAAAATTCAAATTTGCTAGCAAGCGATTTAGTTCAGCTTCATCTGCAAGATTGCCAAATACACCACAGACAATCACAATGTCTGCTGGCACTGCTCCTACATAGTTAGAGGAGAGAGTTGCATCACCATTGATAAACTCAATTTGTTTTGTCAAACCCAACGATTCTATTGTTTGTTGTCCACGTTCAACTAGGTGTGAATTTAGTTCTACGAGTCGGGCATAAACATCTTTTGCTCGTGGGTGATTTGATAGCGTTCCTAGCAAATCTCTTCCATCGCCCGCGCAAACACTAACTACACGGATTAACCCTGGTTCGGACAAATTCAAGCTATAGGAAATGTATTCCTGCACAATTTGCAAGCGTTGTTGCAATTTTGGTTCGTTCTTGTAGAGGTCGTGCCATTCAAACCAGTCTTTTACCATAGGAAGTAATTTCTATTCCCATTAATCACAAGTTTGCAAAATTACAGTCATAGGTGTAATTTAATACTACAATAATTTTATCAAATAACCGTAGTTTATGCTGAACACAGATTATCATGAAAAGTTCTCCAAAATCAAGTATTTTTTCTTTATCAAAGTTGAGAACAGAGACGCGAAGAAATTGCACTTATTACCTTGTATCGATCAGTGCAGCCGTAAATATCCTGTATGCCCCTGGCAGGAGATGCAAGTAGCAAATACTACAATAGTTAAAGATGCGATACCTGGGTGGTCACTGAATCTCGACTCACTTCGACGCCGCGATAGTTGAGGTAGTCGAAACTCAGTGCAAGTCGCTCGATTACCGCGTAGCTGAAGTGCGAACTACGCCTACGCATTCTTTAAGGGATTTCCCTGAAAGAAATTTCGAGTATTTATTAAAGTGCGAGAAGTTAACCTAAATGTAAAGTTATGTAAACGAAATTAACAAACATAACAATAATTTGTAATAAATAATGATACGGCAGCATTGTATAAAGAGAACTTGGAAGTAAAAAACAACATCTTAATCAGGTTTTCCAGTCGTTCATAGAAGTTTGAAGTTTTTTAACAAAAGTTTTAATCTGAAAGCCTGGAGATCGTAAACTTATTTCGTTGGATGTCTGTTTTAAACCTTTCGTAACTCGTCAGGCAGTGCTGACATCAAAAATCAACTGAACCATTCAGTTTTGAGTCCAATTATTCTTAACCAAGCAAATTAGGAGATTTAACGCAATGGTTTTAGATGCATTTGCAAAAGTAGTTTCCCAAGCTGATACACGCGGCGAATATCTCTCTGATGCACAATTGGATGCATTGAGCGAACTAGTCAAAGATGGTAACAAGCGTGCAGATGCTGTTAACCGTATTACCAGCAATGCGTCAGCTCTTGTTGCTGCTGCGGCTCGTGATTTGTGGGCAGAACAACCCCAATTGATCACTCCCGGTGGTAATGCTTACACCAGCCGTCGTGCAGCTGCTTGTATCAGAGACTTGGACATCATTCTTCGCTATATCACCTACGCTATCTTTGCTGGCGATTCCAGCGTACTAGATGATCGTGCCCTCAATGGATTGCGGGAAACCTACTTGGCATTGGGAACTCCAGGAGCTTCAGTTGCTGTTGGTATTCAAAAGCTGAAACAAGCTTCTTTGGCAATTGTCAACGATACAAACAATATCACCAGAGGCGATTGCAGTGCTTTGTCATCTGAAATAGCTAGCTATTTCGATCGTGCTGCTGCTGCTGTGGCTTAAGCAAATCTTGCTTTGCTGATGTTGACTAAATAATTGTCCATAGGACAAAACAAAATTTCAACCATAACGTTTGTAAAAGGGAAATACCAAAATGACAAAAACACCTCTAACTGAAGCGATCGCATCGGCTGATTCTCAAGGACGCTACCTCAGCAGCACTGAAATTCAAGTTGCTTTTGGTCGCTTCCGCCAAGCTCCAGCTAGCTTACAAGCGGCAAAAGCATTGAGCGCTAATGCTCAACGCTTGACCGAAGGTGCTGCTCAAGCAGTTTATAACAAGTACCCTTACACCACTCAACAACAAGGCCCCAACTTCGCGGCTGATGCACGCGGCAAAGGCAAATGTGTACGTGATGTCGGCTACTACTTGCGGATTATCACTTATGCTTTAGTTGTTGGTGGCACAGGCCCCTTGGATGATTTCTTGATTTCTGGCTTGGCTGAAATCAACCGGACTTTTGATCTTTCTCCTAGCTGGTACATTGAAGCTCTCAAGTACATCAAAGCTAACCACGGTCTCAGCGGCGACCCAGCTGTTGAAGCAAATTCCTACATCGACTACGTAATCAATACTCTAAGCTAGAGTGTTTCTTTAGCCCGGAGAGGAAATCAGCTCTTATGACAAGTGAGTTCTATGAGTTGTTTACCTCTCCGGGCAGTTTTTTAAGAAAAGCTAGCTGAAAACCTTGGAGAAAGAAGAACGTAGTTCTGTATTTTTTGCTTTAGAACAGGGATAAAAGCTGCCGACGTAGCACGGTACTTGCTACAACTTTGGGAAAGTTCACAACCCAGTGCCTCTTTTAAGCTACCGTCAATTGGCACAATATTTTTATCAGTACAAGATTTAAAAACCTACCCTCAGACTGGGGGAAAGTATACGCCCGAAATAACGTAAGGAGATATCACTACGCCCTTGTGGCAAATGTGGTGAGGCAGCGAGCGCAATTTTCTCCCTTCTCTTACGTGACGCTAGTGCAACGTTAGCGAGTCCGCGTCTACTACGGGGAAGGAAGCTAGGTGCAGCATCTGGCAGAGAACGTCTGGAGGTTTTTCCCCCATAGGAGACTGCCAAACCTGTAAGGTGAGCCTGGGAACCTGTGGAAACAGGATATTAAGGCAGCAATGTCTTAAAAATCGCCTTACTTAAAGGTAGGGTGAGTATCAATTTCAAAAAGACTGTTAAAAGACTAGAAAAAAATTTTCTAAAAAATTTTCAGTTTTGCAGTTTTTGCAGTTAAAACTGAGGAGGTTAAAGATGGCAGCTTTGGGACAAGCAGCAAGATTAGGGATTGGAGCGTTTGAAAATTCAGCAGTAGTAGAACTACGCCCTGATAGAACAGAAGCAGATGTGGCAGTGGTTATCCGGGCGGCTTACCGTCAGGTTTTGGGTAATGCATATTTACTGGAAGGAGAGCGTCTAGAGAGTGCAGAATCACTGTTGCAGCAAGGTGTAATCACCGTTAAGGGATTTGTGCTAGCCATTGCTCAATCAGAACTATATCGGGATAAGTTTTTCCACTCCAACTCCCAAACTCGGTTTATCGAGTTGAATTATAAGCATTTATTGGGGCGTGCCCCAGAAGATGAGTCAGAGATTTCGTACCATGTTGAGCTTTATAACTCACAAGGTTATGAAGCTGAGATTAATTCCTACATTGACTCATTAGAATATCAAGAGAATTTTGGCGAAAATATTGTCCCCTACTATAAAGGCTTTAAAAGTCAAGTAGGACAGAAAAACGTTGGCTATAGCCGACTGTTCCAACTGTATCGGGGTTATGCCAATAGCGATCGCGCTCAAGGACAAAAACAAGGACGCCTCACCTGGGAAGTGGCTAAGAATCTAGCTTCACCCATTTACCCAGTCTCTTCTGGAGCCTTAACAGGTCTCTCTAGAGGCGGTCGCGGCGAAACATACCGGATCAGAGTACTACAAGCAGCTTCCCCAAACTCAGCTGTAGTACGGCGCGGTACTGCGGAATTGATCGTACCCTACGAGCAACTTTCTAGTAAATTACAGCAGTTGAATCGCAAGGGTAGTAAGGTTATTAGCATTACAGCCGTATAAATAGGGAATCGGGGGAGTGGGGAGTAGGGAGTAGGCTTGCCGTGAGCGTAGCCGAACGGGAGTGGGGAATTTCACCACTCTCAACTCCCCACAGCCTACTCCCCTTAGCAATTATTAATTACACAAGGAAAATTACCAATGGCTATTACAACAGCAGCTTCCCGTCTGGGAACAGAACCTTTTAGCGATCAGTCTCCTGTGGAATTGCGTCCGAATGCAACCAAAGAAGACATCGAGAGAGTAATTGTTGCCGTCTATCGTCAGGTGTTGGGAAACAACTACATATTGGCATCAGACCGCCTGACAAGTGCTGAATCTATCCTGCGCGATGGAAAAATCACAGTTCAAGAGTTTGTACGTCAACTAGCTAAATCAGAACTGTACAAATCCAAGTTTTTCTACGACAACTTTCAAACTCGCGTCATCGAACTGAACTACAAACATTTGTTGGGTCGTGCCCCTTATGATGAGTCTGATGTCGTCTATCACTTGGACTTGTATCAAACCAAGGGATATGAAGCCGACATTGATTCTTATATTGATTCGCCAGAGTATCAATCTAACTTTGGTGAAAATATAGTGCCTTACTATCGCGGCTTTGAAACCCAAACAGGACAAAAAACTGTCGGATTTACCCGGATATTTCAACTTTATCGTGGCTATGCCAGTAGCGATACTTCCCAACTCAAAGGCAAAGACACCCGCCTTGCTAGCGAACTAGGTCGCAATAGCGCATCCGTCGTTGTTCCTCCCTCCGGTGCTTCCTCAGGCTTTTCATACGTTGCTTCTGAAAAAGGCGTTACCCCCAACAGTACTTTTGGTGGTGCAGGAACCTTTGGTAAAGAAGGCAGACTTTACCGCATTGAAGTAGCAGGTGTTTTTGGCGCTGGTTATCCTAGCACACGCCGCGTTAATCAAGCGGTAGTTATACCTTATGAAGAACTATCTAGTTACTTCCAGAGAGTGGTAAAACAAGGTGGTAAAATAGCTAGTGTAAAACCCCTTTAGTCTCATTTGTCAATAGTCATTAGTCAAAAAAGACTAATGACAATTTAGAATAGGGAATTAATTTTATGGTTGGGCCAATTAGTAGTACGAGTAATCGCTACTTTCGATATGAAGTAGTGGGTCTGCGTCAAAGCGAAGAAACTGACAAAACCAACTATCCCATTCGTTCTAGTGCCAGTGTGTTTTTCACAGTACCTGAGAACCGGATGAATCAGGAAATGCAGCGAATTACTCGCTTGGGTGGCAAAATAGTCAGCATTCAGCCATTGAACGCTGAACCTCAAACAAATAGCGAACAAAGCGATCCTTCTTGATAATGAATTTCAGTCCGCAGAAATTTGAAGATTTATCATCGACAGAGAACTCTGGCGATGGTGAATCTTTGACAGTAGAGCAAGCGATCGCTAATCTTGAGAGTGCAGATTTAGGTCTGCGCTTTTATGCTGCCTGGTGGTTAGGTAGATTTCGGATATGTGAAGCAGCTGCGGTTACAGGATTGATTAAAGCGTTAGAGGATGAAGCCGACAAAACGCCAGAAGGCGGATATCCTTTACGACGGAACGCAGCTAGGGCTTTAGGAAAACTAGGCGATCGCCAAGCAATCTCGCCTTTAATTGCGTGTTTAGACTGCTCAGATTTTTATGTCCGGGAAGCGGCGGCACAATCCTTAGAAATGCTGGGTGATCCAATTTGTATTCCCGCCCTAATCAAGCTATTAGCAGTCGGTTTGCAGGGAGAGCAGCTAATATCAAAGCAGCCTGATTTATCTCAACCCTACGAGGCCATTTTAGAAGCCTTGGGAACATTGAAGGCGACTGAGTGCATCCCTTTCGTAAAACCATTTTTAGAGCATCCAATCGAATTGGTGCAATATGCTGCTGCACGAGCCATGTATCAATTAACCCAAGAACCAGTTTATGGAGAACGGTTAGTCAAAGCTCTGGCAGGAGATAAATTGCAATTGCGTCGAGCAGTGTTAGCAGACTTGGGAGCGATTGGCTATCTACCCGCAGCAGATGCGATCGCCGAGACTCTTGCCGAAAATAGTCTGAAGCTAATTTCTCTTAAAGGATTACTAGAACATCAAGTTAACCACACAGCAACAAGCACTTTGTCAGCAGGTGCGATTAAAGTGATGAATTTGATGGACTCACTGTTGTAGTTATATTTTTCCAAAAAGTAGTTGTCATTAATACCTTAAAGCAAAATGTTTACTACAGATAAACCCCCAACCCAACTGCAAAATCAGGGCTAGGGGTTTATGTATGATGTCAACTACGGATAACCTAAGCTACAATTGGCTGACCACTCATCACCGATGAAAATTATTATGAATAACAGCGACCTTGCCCAAATATTGATCCGTGCTGTGGAAGAAGCAGACTCCTCAGAACGCCTATTAGACGCAGTTCAGGAGTTAGCGGCATCTGGTCTAGAGGAATCTGTTCCCACTCTGATTGCAGCTTTGGGCTACAATAACCCAGGGGCAGCTGTGGCGGCAGTAGATGGGCTGATTGCGATCGGAGAAGCCGCAGTCCCGTCACTATTGGAACTAATTGATGACTACAACTATAGTGCTAGAGCCTGGGCTATTCGTGCCTTAGCCGGAATTGGTGATGTTCGGGCGCTGGATACCTTGTTAGAGGCAGCAAAAACTGATTTTTCCCTAAGTGTGCGGCGAGCAGCTGCTAGGGGATTAGGCACTTTGCGCTGGCATCAACTACCTGCTGAGAAAGTGGAACCTGTTCAGACTCAGGTATTAGAGGCGCTATTACTAATTTCTCAAGATCCAGAGTGGGTAGTGCGCTATGCAGCAGTGACCAGTTTAGAAGCACTAGCGAGCGCCATAGTATTCACTTTACCCGAGCAAGCATCGCAGATTACAAATCAACTTCAGCAGATACTCGATACAGATGTTGATCTGGGGGTTCGCACCCGTGTAAAGTTTGCACAGCAAAAAATTCAGCAGCAGCAACATCAAGAAATTTTTGCACCAAAAAGAAAGCTACAAGACGCTGATGTGCCTGAAGTACCTCATCGTGGCGGTGGCAGACGTTAACTAAGGGATTGACATTCCCCGCGATAAATCGACGGGGATTTTTGCTTCCTTGACTTTTTGGCTAACTAATAGTAATCAAAAATTTTAGCACTTTTCAGGGCTTGCAAAAATCAAATATTTAAATCACGCAGCGCTAAACGAATTTGTTCGACACGCCTACGATTGACACCGAAATCTGAATCTCCCAGACGAGATGCCGAGCGCAGATGAATTACTGACTCATTGGAAGGCAAATAAAACTCTACATCATCAACAAATCTAAAGATGCGGCTTTTAGAAAGAGCATGGATGTAATTAGGAGTTTGTTCTATAACCTCTGTGCGAGGAACAACAGTGAGAACTTTTAGTAAGGTTTCTCTAGCAGCATTGCGATCTACATGATAAGCAATCGGGTCAATAGCGTGCTTGGAATCAGCATTTTGGCTCACAACACAGTTAGGGGAAACTGGACAAGAATTAAGATGACCGTTATTAATTCCCAAGCTAGAAGAAGCTGCCCAAGTAGCCCCAGGAAGTATTAAACTACTAATCAAAGTTATGAGTAAAAACAAAGTGACATTCCATAATAGTCGCTGACGAAACGCTGTTAGTAGATGAGACATGATAGATTTAATCCTCTTATTTTGAATAGCACTCAATTATTTTCGGTCATTTAAAATGGTTTTGACCTTTACTAAAAAAACACTACCGCGTATTGCATCCAAATAAGAATCGCTATAAAATTAACCAGACAATAAAGACTGAATTTCAGCCTGGATATTGCCACGGGCACATGGTTCGGCGAACTCTAACATTAAAGGCGTAAAGTAAATACGCGATCGCTGTAAAAATCGTTCTAAAACCTGCTGACGACCTGTGATATAATCTACCTCTCCCATCCAGGCATATTCCTGGCGAATGCCATAGGCGTATTCTTCATACTGCGCTTGGTTAGTAGCCAAAATCGCTAAATCTGCATCAAGTAAAACTTGGCTATCATAGTCATCCACCGCAGCTTGATGGTGTTTAGTATTCAGAATGAGACGGGTAACAGTAGCTATAGTACTTTCTGGAATACCCAAATTATTTAGCAATTCAAAAGCATAGTCTGCACTTTGTTCTTCATTATCTTTAGCTTGAGACTCATACACTACATCGTGAAACCAGGCAGCTAGTTGAACAGAGGCTAGGTTGTTGGTGTAGCCTTGCAAAATCTCAATTGTGCTGAGGACGCGATCAATGTGTTTCAGTGTATGGTAGTAGCGACCAGGGGTAGAGTAAGCTGCAACCAAGGGATTAAAAGCTTTCTCAGCCGCTACCTGGTCAACTCCAAAGGATTGGAGTGTGTGCTGCCAATTAGAAAATAAGATATGCGTGAGGTTTTCTGTAGGCATAAACGTAGTATCCACACTCTTAGTATGACTGAGCTAATCTCTTGTGTTGCAACATCTGTCAATCAAGTTAGAAATAGATCAAACAAAAGGATAACACTTGTTATCGAATTGGGCATTGGGCATGGGTAAGAAGGGTAAAGGGGAATGGGTAAGGGGGAAAGGGTTGATTTCTTCATCCTTTACCCTTTACCCTTTAACCTTTTCCCCTCTCTTGTTGCTTCCCCTGCTCCCCTGCTCCCTCATCCCCCCACTCCCCACTAGATATATGAAAGCGTCAAAATAGAAGACACGGGCTTTATATGAAAAGCCTTACCTTAATTAACGGAGTTTATTATCAGTGGTATTACAAGTACAAACAAGCATCTACGAAGCCAAAACCCAAGAAATTGCTAAACAACTTCTCGCAGCAACCCAGGAAAATCGCTCGTTTTTTTCTTCCCTACGGGATCAAATGCGCTGGGATGATAAATTACTAGCTTGGGCGATGAGTAATCCTGGGTTGCGGGTGCAACTATTTAGGTTTATAGATACGCTACCTGCTTTGCACAGTAAATCAGAAATTGCCTCACATTTACAAGAATATTTAGGCGATGAATCTGTAGAATTACCGGCAGCTTTGAAGGGAATGCTAAACTTTGCTAACCCCGACTCTGTACCAGGACAAGTTGCTGCTACAACCGTTGGTACAGCAGTTGAGACTCTTGCCCATAAATATATTTCTGGAGAAAATATTAAACAAGTCATCAAAACAGTTGAACGACTGCGAAAAGAAAAAATGGCTTTCACCATCGACTTACTCGGTGAAGCCGTGATTACCGAAGCCGAAGCGCAGTCTTATCTAGAACGCTATCTAGAATTAATGCAACAATTGGTAGAAGCATCAAAGAATTGGTCAACTATCCCGGCTATTGATGAGGCTGATGGCGAAGCAATCCCAAAAGTTCAGGTTTCTGTGAAGTTAACGGCGTTTTATTCTCAATTTGACCCTTTAGATGCTAAAGGTAGTGAGGAGCGAGTTAGCGATCGCATTCGTATTCTCTTACGTCGTGCTAAAGAGTTGGGCGCAGCTGTGCATTTTGATATGGAACAGTATGCCTACAAGGACATAACTCTCAGCATCCTGAAAAAACTGTTACTAGAAGAAGAGTTTCGGCAACGCACAGATATTGGCATAACGATTCAAGCATATCTGCGTGATAGTGAGCGAGATGTCAAAGACGTAATTTCTTGGTTGAAACAACGCGGCTATCCCCTAACAATCCGCTTGGTGAAAGGCGCATATTGGGATCAGGAAACTATCAAAGCAGCCCAAAAGCATTGGGAACAGCCAGTTTACAACGACAAAGCGGCAACTGATGCTAACTTTGAAACCATCACTCAGTTATTGCTAGAAAATCATCAATATGTTTATTCTGCCATTGGTAGCCATAATGTGCGATCGCACTCTCGCGCCATTGCCATCGCTGAAAGTTTAAATGTCCCCCGCCGTCGCTTTGAATTGCAAGTCCTCTACGGTATGGGGGATAAAGTTGCCAAGGCATTGGTTGACAAGGGCTATCGGGTGAGAGTTTACTGTCCTTACGGTGAATTATTACCGGGAATGGCGTATTTAATTCGTCGGTTGTTGGAAAATACAGCTAATAGTTCTTTTTTACGGCAAAATCTCGAAAATCGACCAATTGAAGAATTATTAGCGCCACCGATTGTCAAAGAGGAAAAGAACGTACAGACGCGATTAGTCGCGTCTCTCCAAACTCCAAACTCTCATTTCCTCGGTGCTGCTGATACCGATTACGCCCAGGAAGAGGTGAGAAAGAAGGCGGCGCAAGCTTTTCAAAGCGTTCGTCAACAGTTGGGTAAAACTTATTTACCGCTAATTAATGGCGAGTATGTTAATCCGCCGGAATTTGTTGATTCTCTCAATCCTTCTAAGTTCAGTGAGGTAATTGGTAAAGTTGGCTTGATTAGCGTTGAACAGGCAGAACAGGCGATGCAAGCTGCAAAAGCGGCGTTTCCTGGGTGGCGGAAAACACCAGCTAAACAACGTGCTGATATTTTGCGGAAAGCGGGTGATTTGATGGAACTCCGCCGCGCCGAACTTTCAGCTTGGATAGTTTTGGAAGTTGGGAAACCAGTTAAGGAAGCTGATGGAGAGGTTTCGGAAGCGATAGATTTCTGTCATTATTACGCTGACGAGATAGAACGGTTAGATAAAGGTGTTAATTACGACATAGCTGGTGAAACTAATCGTTATATTTATCAGCCACGGGGGATTGTTGTGGTGATTTCCCCCTGGAATTTCCCGTTGGCGATCGCTTGTGGAATGACTGTTGCAGCTTTAGTTTCAGGCAATTGTACTCTCCTCAAGCCTGCGGAAACATCTTCTGTGATTGCAGCGAAACTCACAGAAATTTTGGTAGATGCTGGTTTTCCCAAAGGTGTATTTCAATACGTACCTGGTAAGGGTTCACAAGTCGGTGCTTATTTGGTAAATCATCCAGACACTCATGTAATTGCTTTTACTGGTTCCCAGGAAGTCGGTTGTAGAATTTACGCAGAGGCGGCAATCTTAAAACCTGGACAAAAACACATGAAACGGGTGATTGCTGAAATGGGTGGCAAGAATGCCATTATTGTAGATGAAAGTGCTGATTTAGACCAAGCCGTTGTGGGAGTTGTGCAGTCGGCATTTGGTTACAGTGGGCAAAAATGTTCTGCTGCTTCCAGGGTGATTGTGCTGCAACCGATTTATGATGCCTTTGTGCAACGATTGCTAGAAGCGACAAAATCTTTGAATATTGGGGAAGCAGAGTTACCGAGTACACAAGTTGGGCCGGTAATTGATGCTAATGCCCGCGATCGCATCCGCGAGTATATTGAGAAGGGTAAGGCAGAAGCAAAATTAGCCTTGGAATTACCAGCACCCGAACAAGGATATTTTATCGGCCCTGTGATCTTTAGTGAAGTATCGCCAAATGCGGTAATTTCCCAGGAAGAAATTTTTGGTCCTGTGCTGGCAGTAATTCGGGTGAAAGATTTCCAGGAAGCCTTAGCAGTCACCAATGGAACTAACTACGCCTTAACTGGAGGACTTTATTCTAGAACACCTTCGCACATTCAGCAGGCGCAGACAGAATTTGAAGTCGGGAATTTGTATATCAACCGCAATATTACCGGAGCGATCGTTGGACGGCAACCCTTTGGTGGATTCAAACTTTCTGGAGTAGGTTCAAAAGCAGGCGGCCCTGATTACCTTCTGCAATTTCTCGAACCACGCGCGGTAACAGAGAATATTCAGCGTCAAGGTTTTGCACCAATTGAAGGTGCTGATTAAATTGTCTAGGGTGGGCAATGCCCACCTTTTTTTATATACTAAATACATAAAAAATTTCATGAGTAATTTAATCATAAAAGTTGCTGATTTACCTGAATAATTCCCAGCGATCGCAGCAATTAGAAAATCCGTTTTTCAGGAAGAACAAGGGGTAACTCCTAATTTAGAATTTGATGGGAAAGATGAAACATCTGACCATTTAATAGCTTATTTAGATAATAAAGCTGTGGGTACTACCAGAATTAGATATTTAAATTAAAAAACAGCCAAAATTGAAAGGCTTGCTGTTTTATCTACAGCTAGAGGGCAAGGAATTGGTAATAAAATTATGGAAAATGCACTCTTATTTATAGCTAGTCAAAATATTCGAGAAGTTATGGTTCATTCTCAAGAATATGTCAAATATTTATATTAAAAATTGGGCTTTATAGAAGAAGGAGAAGTATTTGAATAAGCTGGTATTACCCATGTGAAAATGAGAAAAACTTTGCAGTTACCATAATTGAAAATTTATATAGACGATTAAGTTGTGAAAAAAACTATACCTCTTTGGGGGGAAAATATGAATGCGATGCTCCGGTCTAAATTAATGTGAGTTCGATGAACCTCTGCCTCCCAACCTCCCTTTCCCCGTGGGAAAGGGAGGAACAACGAGAAATTAGGGTTTTGGCTCCCCTCTGGGTGTCTAAGAGGGGTTGGGGGAGAGGTCAAAAAAGTGGTTGTCGAACTCACGTTAAATTAATGTTTGGTTGCTCTGAAAATCGCTAGAACTCAAATATCGTGTCAATATTGACTCTAATTGAACTACCTGAATTGGTTTGAGAAGATAGTCGCTAGCACCAGCTTGCAGAATAGAAAGCTTCTCTTCTGGAAGTTCACTAAAACCCATCATCACTACCTGCAAATCTGGGAAATAAAACTCTTGCTTGAGAACATTTAGCAAATCACAGGCACTAGGATCGCCTACTAATTGGACATCCAACAAAATTAAATTTGGCTGGAGGTTTCGCACTTGTTCTAAAAAGTTCTTTACGCTGTCTATCCACTTAACTTGATAGCCAATTGTCTGGAGATAATCTTGCAAAACTATGGCAGTATTTTTTTCTTCTTCCACAAGTAAAATGATTTGATTTTGGGGAGTAGCTGGGGAGGATGTTTCTGTTGTATCTTGCTGATATCCTTCATTTTGCCCTGTTTGCATATCCACTGGATTTGGTAGAAATAGAGTGAACTGACTACCTTCTCCCAAAGTCGATTTAACAGTTACATCTCCACCATGCAAACGCGCTAATTTGCGTGTTAATGCTAAACCTAAACCAGTGCCTTCATACTGCCGATTTAACCGACTGTCAAGCTGTTTAAACGGTTCAAATAAAAATTTAAAATGATTTGAGTCTATACCAATGCCGGTATCTGAAACTGTAAACGTTATCCCTTGCGGTACTTTTTTGACTACCAGCGATACCTGACCGGCTGGGGTAAATTTAATGGCATTGCTGAGGAGGTTGAGTAGCATTTGCTTGATGCGTCGTTCATCAGCAACGCAAATATCCGCTTCTAGGTCAATTTCATGTGTGAGTTGCAATCCTTTTTCTAAAGCGCGATCGCGCACCGTCCAGATGGCATAATTACATAAATCAGATACTGGCAAAGGTGAAAGTAACAGTTCCTCTTTACCTGCTTCTACCTTAGATAAGTCAAGGATATCGTTAATTAGTGCCAGCAGATGTTCACCGCTACTATAGATACAATTTACATATTCGTTTTGCTTTTCATTGAGAGAGCCAACTATTTCTTGTTGCAGCAGCTGTGACAAACCCATAATTACATTAAGAGGCGTCCGTAACTCATGGCTCATCGTCGCTAAAAATTCACTTTTTGCCCGACTAGCAGCTTCTGCTGCTTCTTGAGAGGCACGTAGTTTCAACTCTGTTTGCTTACGTTCAGTAATATCCTCAATCATCGCTAGAAAAAACTCAGGTTCACCATTGCTGCCTGGTATAACAGAAACAGAGATATGAGTCCAAACTAAGCTACCATTTTGATGCAGGCAACGTCTTTCCATCTCAATGCGATGTCTTTCGACAAGCTGTTCTTGATGGTTCAAGGGTTGGCAGCCGACTCGCGAAGTTTTCTGTAAGTCTGTGTGAATTCCTGATATCAGTTGTTTGTAAAGTTTTAAATCCTCCCTTTCTGTGGAAATGTAATCTGTAAACGGCTTGCCGTATAACTCTTCTCGGCTATATCCTAAAATATCGCGCAGTGCCAGATTAGTATCGACTATCTGCGCTTTCATATTTATAAGTCCAATGCCGATAGAGGAACGCTCAAAAATCGCCCGGAATTGCGCCTCACTCTGTCGCAGTGCTTCCTGTACGACGTTTCGCTCACTCGCTTCTATAGCCAACGTCACGAAATCTGCAATCGAGCCAGCAAATGTCTCTTCTTCTAAAGTCCATTGGCGACCTTCGCCTATGTGTTCATGACACACTACGCCTACCAAACGACCTTCTAGCCAAATCGGTGCATCTAGCAGGGATGTGATGCCTAAAGCTGAAAGATAAGACTCAGATAATTCTTGAGTTCTGGTATCGTTTCTGGCATCATCTACGGCAATGGTACGTTCTTCTTCTAAAGCCTGGAAATAAACTGGATAATTTGTTTTTAAAAGTGAGTTACCAAAGATATGCTCCTTAGTACTCACATCATACAAATCAATACATTCAATTTTTGAACGTTCTTCATCATATAACCATACCCCAACTCGCTCTACTAATAGCGTTTGAGCAGCAGTTTCTGTGATTTCCCTCAACACCGCATTGAGATTACCCTGCTGAAATGTCTTGCTTCTTGCCAGCTGCACTAGGGTCTGGCTTTGCTTTCGCCGACTATTTTCTCTGATTTGTAAAGCCTCTTGGGCCTGACTTTGCTCTGTAATATCTCTAGCCGACACCACCTGCATTAGCTGACCTCAAGAAGAAGTAAATAAATTGGCTTTGCAGTTATACGGAAAAAGTAGAACTGTCTTTGTATAACTACAATTACTTGATATGGTTTTTCCTAACCGGAAAGTATAATTTTTCTAATCAAATTTTAGGATTCTGATTAATGAATTCTAAGCTACATTTTGCTGACCACTTCTATTACTTCATCTGAGTGATTTTTGCCAGGGTATAATTAACATTTTCAAAAATTCTACTATCAAGTAATTCCCCGTTCAAATAAAGATACTGTTAATTAGTATAATGTTTTGAATTTATTTCTGGGGACTGGAGATGGGGAAAAATTGTTCTTAATCCTTAATCTTTAGTTATTAATTCTTAATCTTTAATCCCTAATCCCCAGTTAAATTTATTGCTTAGTGCTGACTATCAAAATACCCTTGATTCTCCTAGAGAAAGATACCTAATGACTCAAATTCTGCAAAAATTAAGGTAATGGCAGCTTTTGTGGAGGTGGAGTAATGACAGCTAATGATGTGAGAATTGTTTCTTTAATTCCTGGTGGAACAGAGATTTTAGCGACACTAGGGTTGCTTGATGCTATTGTGGGGCGATCGCACGAATGCGATTACCCTCCAGAAATCCTCAATCGCCCCATTTGTACCCAAGCACGTTTAAACAGTGATGCCTCCAGCAGCCAAATTCACGATGAAGTGAACAAGTTATTGCAATCTGCTCTGAGTATTTATGAAATCAAAACAGATGTTTTAGAGCAGTTGCAGCCTACCCACATTCTCACTCAAGATCAGTGCGATGTTTGTGCTGTCAGCTTACACGAAGTGGAAAAGGCAGTTGCAACACTGATTGACAGTAAACCTCAGATTATTTCTTTACAACCCAATATTCTCCAGGATGTTTGGGCAGATATTGAGCGAGTCAGCAACATTTTTGGCGTAGACTCATTAAAAGTCTTAGAAAATTTAGAAGCTCGCGTCAAAATCTGTCGGCAAAAAATCCAAGGACTTTCTTTAGATGAACTGCCTACTGTCGCTTGTATTGAGTGGGCTGATCCTTTGATGATCGCCGCCAATTGGATTCCTGAATTAGTTAACTTAGCAGGAGGACACTCTCTATTTTGTACTACAGGTCAGCCTTCTCCGATTTTGCCGTGGGAAACACTATTAACAACTAATCCAGATATAATTGTTTTCATGCCTTGTGGCTTTGATTTAAATCGTACTCGCCAAGAAGCCAATTTATTAACTCAACGTCCAGAGTGGGAAAAACTACACGCTACCGAAACTGGTAGGGTCTACATCACTGATGGCAATTCTTACTTCAATCGTCCAGGGCCTCGACTGGTAGATTCTCTAGAGATTTTGGCAGAAATTTTGCATCCAGAAATTTTTCAATACGGTTACAAAGGAACTGCTTGGGAACTTTTGTAAATAAGAATTCAGAACTCAGGAGTCAGAATTCAGTAGGAATTCGAGTCTGATGGTTATTAAGCTTCTCGTACCACTTCCCTGCGGGACGCTACGCGAACGTGGAAGCAAGCTACACGCAGGCAGCGTCTCGTAGAGAAGTATTGATATTGGTTTAAAACTTTGTCAGGTTCCAGTACCCTACGAAGAATTATTCTGATTTCTGAATTCTGAATTCTTCTTCAAGGTGTTTGTTCAGAATCTGCCGATGGTTCATTGTTAAATAACAGCAGGCGTGCAGCAAGAATGGCAAATCCTACAGCCGCGATCGCTTTTAACACCCGTGTAGGTAATAATTCCGCTACTGCACCCCCTGCTAACGATCCCAACAGGCTTGTCAACAGCAATGCACCTGCTGCACCGAAAAATACTGCACGTGGAGAATTAGAGCGTCCTGAAAGTGCAATCGCCGCTAGCTGACTTTTGTCACCCAATTCTGATAAAAAAACCGTAATAAAGCTCAGTCCTAAAAGATGCCAATCCATATAATTAAAGGGGAGCAGGGGGAGCAGGGGAAGCAGGGGAAAAAATTTAAGATTTTTAACTCCTAACTTCTAACTTCTTATTAACCTTGAAATACATCCCAAAATAGCATTAGGGAAATTACCAACAGCATCACGCCGGCTGATTTTTCTACAGTTTTCGGGCTGAGTCGATTGGCTAGCCAACTACCTAAAAGTACACCTAATAAGCTGGTGGTTATTAGGGCTGCCGCCGAGCCGATAAATACCACCCACGGCGAATGAGATTGTGCGCTCATTAAGAGAGTGGATAGCTGAGTTTTATCTCCAATTTCTGCTAGAAAAATGGTTACAAAAGTCGTACCAAAAACTACTAGCACTGATTGCTGCTTTTGAGGACTATCGACAATTACAGGCTGAACTGACGAAGCGATCGCGGGAGTTAAGTTAATATCATTGCTGTCTTCCAGTTCTAGCTCGATCTCAGTGTGAGATATGCCAGAAATCTCCAAAGGTACAGAGTCAAGTTTCACAAGCAGTAGTTTTGGTTGTTAGGGTCTTTTCATATTTCTATCATTTTCTCAGATTTTTGTCATAAATTGCAACCCCACACAAAAAAAGGAGGGTTGGGTGTCAAAGCCCAACAGCTTGGTCGAAGCGTAGTATTTCTAAACTGCGATCGCCATAAACTCCTTCTATTTGCTGGCGACAGCAGTCAATAGCAAAATCGTTGACTTCTTCTGGTTCAATCCCATACATATCTTGAAACACTTCTGATTCCACACGGCAGAAGCGTGGACGATTGGCGTAGATGCGACATTCTCGTGTGGTATGGTCAAAATTAACGCACCATCCTCCTTCACCTACCATGCTGAGGTAAAGTTCTAGTTCGGATGGAGAGAGATACTGATCTAAATCTGGACGCTCTGCTGGATCGAGATTACAGCAGGCTCCACATTGCTTTACACATTGCCAAGTTGACATTTTGAATTGGGGAGTGTGGAACAGGGGGAGCAGGGGAGGCAGGGGAGGCAGGGGAGGCAGGGGAGCAGGGGAGAAGTTGCAGTAAGTTTTTCCCCTCTGCCCCTCTGCACCTTTGCACCTCTGCTTTTTTTGCCCAATGCCCAATGCCCCTATTTTACGTTTTTATGTTTTTTCTTATAATTTTGTTAAGTAAATTAAATCTAACAGTCCATAGCCATATATGATCGATTTCGGGTTTTGTAATTAAGTTATTGAATTTTTTAAGGCAATTGAGAGGAGAAAAGGAAAAATGTTTGACTCTTTGTTTAACGCTTTTACCAGTATCAATTGGGAAGTTATTTTCCAATTGCTGTCCGTGGCGCTAATTGTGATTGCTGGGCCAGTGGTAATCTTTTTGCTGGCATTTCGCAACGGCAACCTATAAGATTTATGAGTGCTGATTGAGAGTTAAGAGTGAGGAGTGAGGAATTAAATTTTATTCTCAACTCATCTCATAACTCATAAATCAGCACTTACAGGGTCATACTCACAAGTGATAAGTTAATTAAGAACTCCAAACTCCTAACTTATAACTCCTAACTCTTAACTGATAACGCCTGAAAGGCAGCTTGGATAATACTGTCATACTGTGGCTGAGAGATATCAACTTCTTTGGCATTTTGACGATTAGTGCCTAGTAAACCGATTATATGCCCTGGCTGTATGGCTAAGACTTTGCCTTCAGTATTTTTAATTCTTAATTCTGCTTCAATACCGTTTTTATAGAAGCCACAAGTATACTGTCGCTGATTGTACTCAAAGGTGGTAATTGATTGGGTGGGTGACGAAGCAAAAAATTGTTGAATCTGAATTGGCAGCCTCACTCCGATTAACTCTAGCTCGATGGTGGTGTTACCGTTAAAGTAATTTTCTCGCAATTTGTAAGCGATATCCACTCGCGGTGGTAGGCGGAAGTAGTCGCCCCAACGCCAAGCGATCGCTTTAATTTTATACTCCTGATTATCTATAGTTTGAGCAACTGTCAGTTTGATGTGACCCTTACCAACGATTTTTTGCTCAACCACTTGGACATTAGGTGTCCAGAAAACTGGATCGGGGTTGTCCATACCGCAGGGATGTAGAGCATTAAGCTGTTGATAAAGCTGTTGATTGATGTGATTGAGGTTGACTTCGGCATCAATTTTCAGCAGAGGCTTGAGATGCTGTGGTTCAAGACACTGGTTAGCAAACTCAATCAAACGCGATCGCAACATCTGTAAATTCTCTGCTGGTAGAGAGAATCCCCCGGCTGCTTTGTGTCCGCCAAATTTCCCTAGTAAATCGTGACAATATTCCAAAGCTTCAAACACATGAAACTCTGGAATTGAGCGTGCAGAACCGCGTATATGTCCCTCATCTTCATAAGTCCCGATAAACACAGGAACACCGTAGCGTTCTACCAAACGAGAGGCGACTATGCCAATAACGCCGTGATGCCAATTGGGTTGAACAACAATTAATACACGGTCTTGTTGTAGAGACGCAACAAATTCCGTCTCTACATAAGCGATCGCTTCTTGTTCAATTTGCTGACACATTTCCTG
Organism: Nostoc sp. DedQUE02; assembly: GCF_034531035.1. NCBI lineage: Bacteria > Bacillati > Cyanobacteriota > Cyanophyceae > Nostocales > Nostocaceae > Nostoc > Nostoc sp. DedQUE02. Next base: position 27,588 of record NZ_JAVRBY020000016.1, read on the forward strand.
GCGAGAGGCGTTGACTTGTTCGCACTGCATTGCTCTTTCCAGCGCCACCCCCATATCATCTGTAGTCAGCAATTCAATCACAGTCTGGGGATTACCAATCCGGCCAATAGCATTAATTCGTGGCCCCAAGCGAAACCCAATATCTTCAGGCTTAAGCGATTTTGGATTTTGAATTTTGGATTTTGGATTGGCAATTTTCTCCTCTGCTCCCCTGCTCCCCTGGTTACTGAGCGTAGTCGAAGTATGCTCCCCTGCTCCCTCATCTCTCGCCTGCACGCCACCTACCTGAATTAACGCCTGCACTCCAGGTAAGTGGGATTTGGGTAAATGTTGTAAACCACGTTTTACCCAGCGACGATTTACACCAGTTAAGGGGGCTAAATCTGCGATCGTTCCCAGTGTAAACAGTGCTAGCATCGGCTGGATCAAGCCCTTAGCCTGACCTAGCTGTTGTGCTAGAGACACTGCCAAAATGTAAGCAACACCAACACCAGCAACACCTCGATAAGGCGAGGATTCAGCTATTAGTTTGGGGTTGAGGATCGCGTTAGCTGGCGGCAATTTTTGGGGGATATCATGATGATCGGTGACAATCACTGCAAGACCAAGTTCTCTAGCTCTGGCAACTGGTTCAAACGCAGAGATACCATTATCGACTGTGAGAATTAATCCCACCCCTTCGTTGTGGAATTCTTCAACTATGCGTTTATTAATACCATAACCTTCGTGCATCCGGCTAGGAATAGCATAATCTACTTGTGCGCCTAAAGTGCGGAGACTACGCAAAAGTAGAGCAGTGCTGGTCATCCCATCAGCATCGTAGTCACCACAAATAGCAATTTTTGTTTGAGAAGCGATCGCATTGTCCAACAATTCCAAACTAATCGCCAAATCTGGGAAATCTTCTAACGGCGAAGGCAAAACTAAAGACTCTGGATCTAAAAATGCTTGTACCTGTTCTGGTGTTTCCATACCCCGATTAATCAACAACTGGCTGACAATGGGTGAAATGTTTGTCAAAACCGCCAGATTTTGGGCAAATTCTGGTTTTTGTGGATAAATTTGCCAGCGCTGATCGGGTAAGCGCCTGCTAGGTTTTGATAGCTCAGATACAGGTCGGTGTAGCACAATACAAGTCAGGAGTTATTAGTTAGGAGTGTTGAATTTAAAATTTTTTCTTAACTCATAACTAATAACATTATTTGCTATCTAAAACACGTTTATTCTGCCATCATCCATAATATATAACGAGCGATCGCCAGGAGAGCGCCAAGTCGGACGGAGTTCCAATCGCAATGTGCCAAAGTTAAGTTTCGAGACAATTGCTTGTAGTGATAAACCCTTTTCACTCCAAAATATCAAAGATGTATTTGGCTCCGTACCCTCTATTTCTTCTAAACTCAATTTCTGCCCTGGACTCAAGGATATTGCGTCAGTCCCGGAGGGTTTTTGAATTTTAATCAGATTAGGTGTGCTATTTACAACTTCAACTCGGATATGTTGCCCAGGCGTAAACTGAATTGGGTGCGACCCACACTTAGAGGCACAAGTTCGAGCTAAGGTAGCATTGGGATTATTGATTGATGCAACTAGAATAGTAGTTGCAACTAAAGCAAATGACAGAGGCTTAAACATAATACACAGCATAAGTACTAAACTGAAATATTACTTCAACTTAGTACTTTCAAGCCTCAGTATATTTTCCAAAATTACTTTGGTAATTCCGAGTTATTAAATTACTAATTACGAATTATTTTTATAAACATCTTCTCTCGCACCAATAGCGTAAATTTCGATGTCTTTGGAATCAATATCGACTGTAAAAATAATTCTGTTTTTACCTATACGTAGTCTGTAAAATCCCTCCCAATCACCTTTCATCTTTTTGATATCTAGTTCTGTAAACGGGATAATACCTTGGTCTTCGACAGCAATAACAATTCGCTTTATTTGCTCCCGAATATTTTCAACATCTTCGGGATTTGCTTTTTCTAAAAATTTAATCGCTTTTTTGCGAAATTTTATTGCCATCTTTTATCCAATCGGTCATATCAATTACTTCATCCTCAGCATCATCTGAAGGTACACCAAATTCGGCTTCAAGTTCGCGTTGCTCATCATCATTTATGTAAGGAATAAGAATTTGGCAGAGGCGAAGTCTTTCTTCTTGCAGAACTTCACGCATAGTTTCTTTAATCAATGCTTTTAATTCTTGAATTTCCACTGTATGCCTTTTATTTATGGTTAGATGTGTATATATTACCTAGTCTCAGCTTGTACGGGGGTAATTTGCGCGAAAATAGCAAGCAAGCTGCAAAAGTTCGGGAAGCTTTTTCTAAGGAATAGCTCCTTTGCAAGTATTGATATACAGTTGTATAAATTCCAGTAAACAGAAGTATTTTTTAAGGGGACATTGAGTTGACTAGATTTAGATGAAAGGGAAAGGTTTTGATAACAGTCGTTCACAACTGAACTTGACTTTTACCTTTCCCCTTCTGCGGTGATGTTTCTTCAACCGAAGCGTCCACTGATATAATCCTCAGCTTCTTTAGTTTGAGGAGAACTGAACATTTGAGCTGTAGGATTAAACTCAACTAATTTTCCACGACGTTTGCCATGCTCGTCAATTTCTGTATTGAAGAAAGCCGTGTAATCTGCGACTCTAGAAGCTTGCTGCATATTGTGTGTCACCATAATGATGGTATATTGCTCCTTGAGTTCTAAGCAGAGTTCTTCTACTTGGCGGCTAGAAATTGGGTCGAGAGCAGAACATGGTTCATCCATTAATAATACATCAGGCTTCATAGCGATCGCACGCGCAATACAAAGTCGTTGCTGTTGTCCGCCAGATAATGCAGTACCCTTCTCTTTGAGTTTGTCTTTGACTTCATCCCAAATAGCAGCGCGTCTGAGAGAATCTTCCACCAATTCATCAATGTTACCTTTATAACCGTTAGCCCGCGGCCCAAAGGAAATATTTTCGTATATTGACTTGGGGAAAGGATTCGGTCTTTGAAAAACCATTCCGACTTGGCGGCGTAATTTTACAGAATTTATCTTGGGATCGTAGATGTTGCGATCACGATAATTCAGTCTACCCTCAACTTTAGCTCCAGGGATTAAATCATTCATCCGATTGAAGCAACGCAGTAAGGTACTTTTACCACATCCTGAAGGCCCAATAAAAGCAATAATTTGTTTATCAGGAATCTTTAAGTAGACATCTAAAAGTGCTAGAAATCCACCGTAATAGACCTTTACACCTTCAACATTGAATACACCATTATCTTGGTCAATTGTGGCACTATCTGATTTACTTCTACTATTGCTATAAGTCATTTGGTTGAACTCCAATATCTGTGAATCTATCCAAATTAGATATTTAATTACCTAATTTATTGAGAAGCGTTGTCGAATATAAATTGCAACACCATTTAAAGCTAAAATCAAAATTAACAACGCAATAATTGTGGCTGCTGCTGCACTAGCAAAACCCGGTTCGGGACGAGTTATATAACTGTAAATTTGAATGGGTAATGCCATAAATCTTTGAAACAAACCAGGGTTAAAGGTGAGAAAACCCACAGCACCGACAACAATTAGAGAAGCTGCATCACCGATAGCGCGCGATACAGAGATAATCACCCCTGTCAGAATACCGGGAACAGCATAAGGTATGACATGATTGCTAATAGTTCGCCATTTTGTGACACCTAATCCGTAAGAAGCATTTCTCAGAGAATCTGGAACAGAGCGAATTGCTTCTCTAGCCGTCACAATAATTACTGGTAAAGACAACAAAGATAAAGTCAATGCACCGGAAATCAAAGCGGGGCCAAACCCAAGCAAATAATTGAAAACCCCTAAACCCAGCAATCCATAAACGATAGAAGGTACACCCGCCAGATTACTGATATTAATCTCAATAATCGCTGTCCACCAAGCTTTAGGTGCATACTCTTCTAGATATAAAGCTGCTCCGACACCAATGGGGACAGTAACTAAAATCACAATCAACCCTAAAAGAATGCTGCTGATAATTGCAGGGCGGATGCCACCTTGTTCAGGAAAACGAGAAGGAGTTTCCGTGAGAAAGCCGGGTGATAAAAATCTGCCTAATCCGTCTTTCAAAATATCAAAAAGTAGCAACGCTAGGATAAATAAACCAATCAGCAATCCTAACAAAAAAAGTACTTCAAATACTTTCCCTAATGTCTCTCTACTTTCAACATTATCGGTAAATTCTGCCGCAGAATCTAGAGAATCATCTTGTTGATAACTTTTAGCCATATCTATTTAGTCGTATTTTTCTTTAAAGCGATTAGCAATCCAGAAACTAACAATATTCAAAGCAAGGGTAAGTAGAAATAAAACAGCACCTACAGCATATAATGTTTTGAAATTGAGACTACCACGCGGACTATCTCCACCAGAAATTTGTGCCATATAGGCTGTCATTGTTTCTACTGATTCTGCAAAGTTAATAGTTAGTCTTGGTTGCTGTCCGGCGGCGATGAGAACAGTCATTGTTTCACCCACAGCTCGAGAAATACCCAAAATAATCGAGGCGATGATTCCAGAAAGTGCGGCTGGTAGAACTACTTTAAAAATGGTTTCCAGTTTAGTGATACCTAAAGCATAAGATCCTTCTCGCAAAGAACGTGGAACTGCTCGGATGGCATCTAAGCTGATAGAACCAACAGTAGGAGTAATCATTATCCCCATCATTAATCCCGCACTCAAAGCGTTGAATATTTCCAGAGGGATAACATTTCGCATTAATGGTGTTAGGAACAACAGGGCAAAGTAACCATATACTACTGTAGGTACTCCTGCCAAAAGTTCCACTGCCGGACGTAAAATAGCTGCTACTTTGGGTTGAGCATACTCACTTAAATAAATCGCAGAAGATAAACCTAGAGGAATAGCAACTGCCATTGCAATAGCTGTAGTTAAAAAAGTGCCATTAATTAAGGGCCAAATGCCAAAATGTTTCTCTGCAAATAGAGGTGTCCATTTAGTATCAAGAAAGAATTTGGCAAAGGAAACTTCTTGGAAAAAACTGAATGTTTCCTGAAAGATAATTACGACAATACCAAAAGTAGTCAAAACCGAAACTAAAGCACAAGCAAATAAAATTACCGCAACAATCTTTTCAGATATATCTTCAGATGGATTTTTATCCAGAGACTGTCTGGATTGTAGATAAAGACCATCTTGAGAATTAGTATTTTGCATAAACAATTAACTTCTCACTAAAATTAAACTACTATGCCTGAGACTTTATTTAAATAAAGTTTGTGATCGGTTCACCTGGTTTTGCTTTTTTAAACTTTGTCCCAGTTTCACCAGTAGCAAATTTTTGTTTGACTTTGAGGTAAGCTTCATCAGGTAATGCTACATAACCTACACTATCTACCCACTTCCAAGAATTTTCTAGATAAAAATCTACAAATTCTTTGACTGCTGGCTTAGTATCTAAAGATTTTTTGCTGACATAGATGAAGAGAGGACGAGACAAAGGTGTATAGATATTTTTAATTACATTATCCACTGGAACTGGTTTTTCACACTTTCCAGTAAGACTTTCTACAGCAACTAGATTCAGTTTTTCTTGATTTTGAATGTAGTAAGATATCCCAACATAACCCAAGGCTGTTACATCACCTGACACTCCTTGTACGAGAAGGTTTTGATTTTGAGTGGCAGTGTAGTCTGTACGGCCATTCTTGGCTTTGCCAGTCACAGCTTGAGTCATATAATCGAATGTTCCCGTATCAGAAGATGGAGCATATAGCTTTAGCTTTTCGTTAGGAAACTTGGGATTAACTTGATTCCATGCCAATATTTTGCCGTCGGATTTGCCGCCCCAAATCTTGCCTAGTTCCTTAATAGTTAGACATTTGGCAAAGTTATTTTTACGGTTGGCAATCACGGCGATGCCATCTAAAGCTACAGGCAACTCGACAAATTCAATATTCTTACTTTTACATTTTTTGATTTCTTCATCTCTAATGGTGCGAGAAGCACCAGCGATATCAATATCGCCATTACAAAATTTACTGAAACCACCGCCAGTGCCACTTGAGGCAACGCTAACTTGAGCTTCAGGTTTAACTTTACCGTATTCTTCTGCAACTGCTAAAGAAATAGGAAAGCCTACAGCTGCACCATCAATACTCACTTGACTTTTCAATTCTTGCCCACCGTTACAACCACTGATACTGCTGGCAATAAGCATTAAAGATGTTAGGAAAAAGCTATCCTTAAATCGGCTACGAAAGCTCATAAAATTATTAATTTCAGTAAAATGACTGTAAATTGCTGCTTATGCTTGGCTATCTGCAAGTAAAGAATGCTGCATTAATAAATACATATCATGCTTTGTTTGCAGCTTGCACTTTGTCAAAAATTGCTCCATCTCCAAAAAACTTTTGCTGAATAATATCCCAGCCACCTAAATCTTGAGATGTGAATAAAGTTTTAATTGGTGGATGTTGTGATGCTACTTCTTGACTAACGGTGGGATTAACAGGACGATATTGTAATTTGGCAAATTCCCGTTGAGCATCTGTAGAGTAAAGAAAATCAACAAATGCTTGTGCAACTTCTCTTGTACTGTGTTTATCGACGTTTTTATCAACTACCGCCACAGGATTATCAATAGAAATATTGACTTGAGGTACAACATAAGGCAACTTCGTCCCATTTTGTCCTGCCAAAATTACCTCATTTTCGTAGTTGATTAAAACATCTCCCTCACCTTTTTGGAAGAATAAATTGCTAGCCTCACGGGCATCTTTCGTTAGAGTCGGGATATTCTTATAAACTTTGGTGACATAATCTAGCGCTGTGGCTTCATCACCACCTGTTAGACTCACCGAACCCCAGAAAGCCAAGAATTCCCAGATAGCAATACCAGAAGTTTTTGGGTTGGCGGCAATCACTTTCACGCCATCTTTTGCTAAGTCTGCCCAAGTATTGATACCTTTAGGATTGCCTTCACGGGTGACGATCGCAGCAACCGATTTACTAACAATACCATTTCTCGGAGCTTCGGTTTCCCAACCTGATTTAATCAAACCTGCTTGCTGAATTTTGCTGACATCCAGGGGAAGTGCCAAATGTACTATATCTGCTTCTTGCGAACCGTTAATGACAGCAGCCGCTTGAGCGCCAGAACCTCCATAGCTTTGCTCAAATGTAACGTTTTGGTTATGTTCTTGCTTCCACTTTTCGATAAATTTGGGAATTATCTGGTCATGAGCGGCTTTGGTGACAGAGAAAGATACAAGTTTTAGCTTAACATCATTTTTGCTAGCTGAACTGCTTCCAGAACAGGAGGCAACTGCTATACTCAAAAAAATACTTGTTAAAAACAGACTCACAAAGCTTTGTACACTGCGTCCATTCAACCAACTTTTAATTGCGTGTTGATACCGGAGTTGTATACTCTGCAAAGCTTTCATGACATAAGGCTGTATTCCTTCACTTAGAAATTTACTTAACTGTGTCGGTTGTTGCGACTTGCTCATTAGAATCACCCCTAAATCTACGGTATTTCTACATGCATACCGTGATTAGGAGAATTATAGGGTATATAGAATAATATTTATCATCTGGATTAATTTTTTTTTACTCAATGAGCAATTGACGATCAAAACTAGCAAATAAATCTGATTTACCAAGGCATTGTAGAAGACAGTTTTTTTGCTGGATAGCAAAACAATCTGATTGCATACATAATATTTGCTAAAAAGATGTGATTATTAATACAAAAAAATATTGGAAGAGCGATCGCCTCTATTGTGAGAATATATAATCAGGCGATCGCTGACTTGTAGAAATACTTATACAGCTTTTTTGCTACTATAACCAGTTCTCTAATTGCAAATTAAGTATATTTTCAAAATCTTTGATATTGTTTATAACCAAAATATCATTACGAGAACGGACAACAGCAGCAATTAGTGCATCTACTTCTCCTGTTGGTCTACCAATTTGCCTCAATTCACTTTGGATTTTACCAAATTCTCTGGCAGCATCTATATCAAATGGCTCTATAGGTAATAGTTCAGTTAGTTGTGCTAGTGTTTCTAAATTTTTTTCAACTTGTTTAGAACAGTAAACACCTTTGTAAAGTTCTGAAACTACTATTGTAGATAGATAGCATTGGCTGAAATAGCGATTGAATACAGGTATTACTTGGGAATTCCCGTTAAGCAGTGCAATACAAATGTTAGTATCTAAGAGATACATTAGTCTTTATTCTATTTATCTATTGAGTTTATTACCCTTCCTTGGTAAGTATGACGCTGCTGGTTAATTTCAGCAAAGATATCTATCAACTCTGTTTGTTCTTGCCAAACTCCAAATAATTGATTCAATTTTGCTAGTCTCTGTTCATCTGTTAAGTCTAGTTTTGCTACTACAGGTTCAGTAGCAGGTAGTTCTAGATTAACGATTATTTCTGCCCCATCAGGAATACTGTGAATTTGCTCTAATAATTCAATAGTTTGGCCACGTTTGATTCCTCTAATTTGCATTATCTGCTTACTCCTGTAATCTTTACTATTCAAATCTTAGATATTTTCTCATTACTTAATCTTAACTGATTAACTGATGTAGCGTAGACGTGTAGCTATTGGTCGCCAGACATCGCCTTTATTATGAGAACATATAATCAAGCAATAAGGTTTAGGCACCCACCAACTGAGTCAGGCGTTTCAATATACGTAACACGTCGTACAATTCATTTCCAGGGTTACGCATCAAAAAACCCTTTGATAAAGCATAACGTGGTGGATTTCCTTTCACTAATTTAACGAAAATAAACTCGCTTCCCGTGGCAATCATACCAAAACTAGGTTGATCGTTATCTCGATTTCCTAACAGATAAGCAAGAATTTGTGCGAGTCCTTGTTCCACTGAAAACGAAGCTCTTTTAGACTCAATAATCATTAGCCAAAATTGCTCTTTTAAAACTAAGGTATCTATTCTACCTTTGATAATTACATCTTCATCTGGCACAGCAATATCTATAGATTCTTCTGATTTTACATAATACGGAGCTAGATAAAAATCCCCAATAAAAAGCAATGGGTCTACAACTGCCATTCTGACTACATCTTCTAGTAAAGGTGGGTAATTAAGAAGATTAAAATAACCCGTTTTTACTTTATCTAAAAGTTGTTTATCTAAATCATTAATTTCTGGTAAATCTTCTTGCCATTCCCAAAAGAATGAGCCATCCAAAACTAAGTCAATACCAAAGTTATCAATTAAATAACGTAAGTCGATGGCCTTTGCTGGGATTGTTTGCGTCATATATTTTGGAGAGTGGAAAATAGGGCTTACACAAAATACCTGTAAAACTCTGATTTATCCGTGCCCTTTGCGCCTCTGCGGTTTGTTATTCCATAATAATTGTTAATTACAAATTATTTTATCCTAGTCATTAGTTGCTGCTTCCAGCCAAACTTCCACTTCATCTGCTAGCAACTTTTGTGCTGCATCCATCATTGAAGTTGCGATATCTTTAAGGTCTTCGCGGTTATTCAAGTAAGTTTTTAAAGCTTCCATTGGGTCGATGCTACTACTTGCGCTCAATTCAGGAATTCGGGGTCTGGCTAATTGACTCACTAATTCTGCTTGAATGGTGTAGGTATGAGCGGGACTTAAAGCAGTATGTAGAGAGGAACTGTCAATTAAATCCATCTGTTCGGAGCGGAGTTTGTAAATTAGCCGCACAACAGCATCTTGAATATCATACTTGGCGATCGCTTTCATTAACACCGCTTGCGGCTCGTCTGCTTTTGAGACATCCACTTCAATGGTGCGGAAAGTCCGAACTGTTAAAGGGCAAAATTCCCACTCAACGCTTCCCCGCTCCAGTTCTATCATCACATAGCCTTTGTCTTCTTTTTCTTCACTAAAATCTACCCGCTCAATACTCCCTGGATAAATCACCGGCGGGTTGTTAGATTTATTCAGATTTTGGTGGCGGTGGACGTGTCCCAATGCTACATAATCAAAACAAGGTCGCGTCAGCAAAGATAAGGGCAGAGTAAAGCCTTTACCCACCGCCAAAAATCTTTCTGCGCCCAAGCTAGCATTGTCAGCCATCAAGTGAGCTAAAAGGATAGTGGGTACATCTGGGTCAAGACGGCGAACTTCCCCTTCTAAAACAACTCGCAGACGTTCCGTTAATAGTTGGTTGACTTCCGCCAAAGATAAACCTTCAGTCTCTTGGCGAGTCATCAAAGTCGAACGGGTCAGCCAAGGCAGGGTGATTACTTGCACTTTGCCATTACGGGTTTCGATACAGTGCGTAGTTAATGTATCGCCAACTACAAACCCTGGCACTCCCAAAGTGCGGTAAATATTTAAACTCGCTCCTCCCTGTCCTTGGGAATGTTGGTCGTGGTTGCCTACCAACAGCACTGTCGGAATATTGGCATCCATCAGACGGCGAAACTGGCTAGCAAACGCTTGTTGTACATAAGGCGGTGGTGTCGCATCTGGGAAAGCATCGCCACCAAATATCACCATATCAACAGCATCTGTCAACGCTCGGTCAATACATATAGACAATGTATTGACAAAATCCTCCAATCGTGTGTTTAACCCAGTTGCCGGATTAATACGTCCGTGGGAGAAGCCGCTTCCCATGTGAATGTCGGAAAGGTGGAGAATTTTAATCATACATTTATCTCAAGTATTAACTGGCTATTTGATGTTAAATTGCCCATGCCAATCATAATATCGCCTACGGCATTTTACGTTTCAATAATATGTAACGTCGTTACATTGAGATTTTTCTAAGGTGTAGTCCAAACAAACGACAACCCTTATATCAGCAAATTGTAACAAATGATAATATTTATCAGAAATATTACTTATAATAAAAGTATTAAAACAGAAGTTAATTGCTGTACAGCACTGTAATTAAAAGCGAATGAGTATTTCGGAACCTCAGAAAATCGAAGACAAAATCAATTATTGGAAGAAAAAGCTGATTGGTGAATCCAACAAAAATCCATTAGTTGATTTACGCCAAAATCAAAACAGATTAGTTCCTCTTTTAAGAGATCCTTCATTTTTATATGATCATTTTACAGGAGATGAGCCTGAATCATTACCAATTAGTGAACTGGAACCTAAGCAGACTGATGAAGACCCGTTAAAGCTTTTAGATGAACTTCGTAAAGAGGCTAAATCAACCATTGAAGAAAAGGGTTTTAATAGTCTTTTTTTAGTCATTAATGCCTTAACATGGTTTAATACCGAAAATATTCATGAAAAATATGTTTCTCCTATTCTGCTTATTCCAGTGAGATTAGAAAAAATAGGTAGAAAGTCATTAGAATTTACTCTTCACCCTATAGATGATGATATTACTGTTAACTTTACTTTAGTCAACAGGTTACGGGATTATGGTATAACGCTGCCTGACAGTGACAGGATTAAAGAATTGAGCTATGAAGATTTTTTCAATGAACTTCGTAGTGCCATCGCTGCTAAACAATCTGAGTGGAAAGTAAAAGAAACAGCACACATTACTTTGTTTCCAGACGCAAAAGCAGCAATGATTCAAGACCTGGAACAAAATCAGGAAAAGATAGCTAATCATCCCATACTGAAGGCTTTGGCTTCAAAAGAAACATCGAACAATATCAAGAGTACCACCATTTTTGAAGAGCCAGAACTTGATCAAATAGACCCTTCATTAATTTATCAGATACTTGATGCAGACTCCAGCCAGCAAGTAGTTATAGAAGCTGTCAAGGCAGGTTCTAATTGTGTTATACAGGGGCCTCCTGGTACAGGAAAAAGTCAAACTATTGTTAACATCATCACTGAGTTAATTGGTCAAGAAAAAAAAGTCCTTGTAGTTGCAGAAAAGCAAACTGCCTTAGAAGTTGTTTTTAAAAGACTAAAAAAAAGCCAATTAGAAAATATCTGTCTGAATTTACATCATGAAGTGACAAAAAAAGCCAAAGATTTATTCAATCAGCTAGTACAAACTTACGATGAGCTTTCAGAAAGTAATGAAGCACAACAGGAAGATTGGGAAACCTTCTTTAAACCTTTACGCGACTATCGACAATTTCTCAACGATCATACAAAAGGTTTGCATGATAAAAAGCAACCACTAAAAAAGTCTGCTTTTAATTTGTATGGCGAAATTCGTAGGTTAGAAAGAGAAGACAAAGATATTCCTCAACTAGAGTTTAATTTCTCTAATTTGCAAGATTGGCCAGAAACTAAATTGTTAGATGCAAAAAAATTATTAGAAAAACTTGGCCAATTTGAGGCTATATTCCGGGGTAGACAAAAAACCCTATGGTCAAGTAGTCCCGTAAAATATCCTTGGTCGTCTGCTATATATCAAGATTTGCGTAGAAATCTTGACAGTTTTAGCGCTGGCATAAAACTGGCTCAGAATACTGTATCTTCATTGGTACAACTACTAAATATCAACGAAACAATTGAAAATTTGTATGATTTAGAAGAGTTACAACCAGCAGTTAATCATATCCTTAATGCTCCATCAAACATTGAAACTTGGTCATTGCCAACAGATTTAGATGATTTGGCACAGTTGTATTTAAACTTAGAAACAGACATTAGGAATTATCAATCAATTAGTTACGATCTCAATTCCAAGTATGTGCGAGATTTTTTTACTTTCGATTTATTAAAAATAAGGAAAATTTTTGCAAGAAGATTTACAGGGATCTTTCGCTTTATTAAACCAGCTTATTTGAAATGGCTATATGATAAGAGGCGCGAACGTCAACGTCTCATCGCTCTTCGACAAGACCACAAGCGCATTTCTGAGCAAGAGTTAATGGCAGATATTGAAAATGCACTTGAGCGTCAACATATTTTAATTAAATTACAAGACCGCAACTACCAAGCTCGTCAGGTTTTTGGTTCTTCCTTCCAGAAAGAAATGACGAATTTGCAAAATATCCAGCAAGGTCTTGAATGGTTGGAAAACCTAAATAAAAATCTTCTATTAGATAAAGAAACAGTAGCCGCAGTTCTTACTTCAAGAGAACGCTATGAACAACTAGGAGAATTATTCAAATCTTTGGAAGTATCTTTAAACAAAATTCAAGACGGCTGCAAATTCTTAAATAAACACTTCCCTAAAGAAAGACTAACAGCATTAGATGTATTAAAGAGAACACCTTTAAATGAAATTGAAGATTTCCGAAGACAAGCCTATAATGAGCTTGATCTATTCCAACAGTGGTTGGACTGTCAAGAAATTGTACATAAATTAGAAGCTATTGGAACAGAGGAATTTTTAGCTAAACTACGAGACACCGACATTTTACCAGATAAGTGGTATTCTGTTTTACGGAAAGGCTTTTATGAAAATTGGCTGCGACACATACATGATGATAATTCTAAGTTGCGAAAGTTTAGCCAGAATTTGCACGAACAGAGAATAAATGAATTTTCAGAAAAAGATAAACAACAGTATGAGGTTGCAATAAAACGGTTGAGACAACTCCATGCACAACGTTGCCAAGATTGGTTAAAGCAGCCAGAAGCACAGGCACAAGTAAGCAATCTCAAAGGGGAAATCAAAAAGAAAAGTAGACAACAAAACATCCGTCAATTTATCGAGAAGAATGCTCAAATTGTTACTACTCTTAAACCATGTTGGCTGATGAGTCCTTTAGGGGTTTGTCAATATGTAGATGCAGACGCAGTGGAGTTTGATGTTGTTATCTTTGACGAAGCTTCTCAAGTTCGTACTGAAAATGCAGTATCGTCTATTATGCGAGCAAAGCAGCTAATTGTTGTAGGCGATAGCAAGCAGTTACCCCCTACAGCTTACTTTGAAAGTGCAGGAGCCGATGATAGCGACGATGAAGAGGAAGAAGTTTATGAAAATTTGCTAGATGAGTGTTCTAAATTATCAATTATGATCACTCGTACTTTAAGTTGGCATTATCGTAGTCAAGACGAAAGCCTAATTGCCTTCTCAAACCAAGAATTTTACGGGTCAAAACTTATTTCTTTCCCTAACCCTGCAAAAGATGTTAGCAGAGGCGTACATTTCCATTTTGTTGAAGGGGGAATATATGACCGTGGTGGTCGCGGAGATAATATTCGTGAAGCTGAAGCAGTCGCACAGCTAACAGTCCAGCATTTTAAACAACAGTCTCAGCAATCTTTGGGTATTATTACCTCAAGTAAACAACAAGCAAAAGCCATTCAAGAACAAATAAAACAAATAACTATTCAACATCATGAAATAGAAGAATTTTGTCAAGAAAACTCTGATAAGTTTTTTGTTAAATCAATTGATGATGTTCAAGGTGATGAACGAGATGTAATTTTCCTAAGCTTTGGCTTTGGTTTTGATAATAAAAATCCGGGTAAGTTGAATCACAGCTTTGGCTACTTCAGTAAAAAGTAGCAAGATTTAGGTAAACGAAGATTAAACGTTGCAATAACTCGCGCTAAATACAAGTTTGTATTAGTCGCTTCGATTAAACAGGAGAATATTAACCCCGAAGTAAGTCCACAAGCTGCATTAATTAAGAAGTATTTTACATACGTTCAAAGTGGCGGTCAAAAACTAGATGAAAAGCGTGATGATGACCTGTCTCACTTAAACTTACCTTTTGAAGAAGATATATATCAGGCTTTAACAGAAAAGGGATACGCAGTTAAGAAACAGGTAGGTCGTTCAGCTTATCCAATCGACTTAGTTGTGATGGATAATTCCAAACCCGAAAATGAAGAGTCTCTTCTGGGGATTGTGTGTGATGGCGGAACTTATAATAAATATCCTACAGCACGCGATCGTGATCGCCTCCGCCAAGAAGTCTTAGAAAAATTAGGCTGGCGCATTTACAGAATTTGGTCTCGTGAGTGGGATCGCAACAGGGAAGAACAAATTAATAGGCTCATAGCGCATATAGAAAATCTCCGCAACCAGAAATAAATACAATTAGTAATTTACTGTTGAAAATAGGAATTTGAATAAGACTTGGATTGCCTATGATAATAGCCAAAATTGAAGAACTGTTAACTAAAATTCAACAGTTACAATCAATTATGATTGCGGTATCAACTGATTCATATCGTAATCCCATTAGAGAGAAAGAAAAATTATACACAAAACTATATAGAGAGATTGTTGACATCATAGAGTTTCTTGCAGAAGAAGGGGTATTAATCGAAAATCATAATCCTTGTAAGTCTCTTTCAGATTGGCGCGATCGCTGGTCATCTTTAGAAAGGGGATATGCATTAAAAGGACGATATGTTCACGACCTATACACTACCTCTTTAAGTCAAATTGATCTTGTTTTATGTCAGCACTATGTTGAAGACAAATCTCATCAACAGCTAGTTGAAAATTGGCAAATATCACAATTTGAAGACCTAATAGCAAAAATTAAAAAATTGAAGGGAATCATGATTTCGGTTGCTATTCAGGGAGACCCTGTTTATTTAATTAAATCTGAGGATGAGGATTATAGAAAACTCTACCGAGAGTTGACATTACAAATAAGTATCCTTCGGCAAATAGGTATACCTATTCTACATCCCAACAATTTTAGATCGCTTTGGCAGTGGTATCATTACTGGTCAATGAATCTAGAAAAATCGTATGATGTACGAGAGAGATATATTGATGATCTCTATGAAAATATTCTTAAACCAATTGAGAGAGCCTTGAAGAAATATCATCTACAATCAACTTCTAGTGAAGAGTTTATTCAAGATTTGCAGCGTCGTTTTAAACAAAAGATATCTATTCAACCTATTATTACTACGATAGTTAGTACAGAATTTAGTGATACACTACAAGAATATACTCCTAATTTAGAAGATTACAAGCAGCCAGAAGCTTTAGAGAATATTCCTAATTCATTATCAATTGAAAGAACTCAAGCTGTTAACAATTTTCTTTCTACAAATATAGATTTCAATTTAAATTGGACACCTGAGAGCGTAATGAATCCTGAAATATTTTTAGAGCAAAATGATGTTGTATATTTAGAGAATAGTCTAGAAAAATTCTTTGCTACAAAGTTTGATAATGCAAGTAGTTGGAGAAGCGTATTTAGCTCATCAGGTGTTGAAGATTCGTTTATTAGACCTCTAATTTTTATTAACAATCCTGTAGAATTCAGCAACAGAGTAGTAGCAAAATTTAAAAATTATAAAGTCTCTAATCAGCGAATAGATCATCACCCGATGGTGAAATTCTTACAGTATCTACTCAATCGAAAAGAAAGTTATGAGTTTGAAGACCAAGATATAGAATTATTCACTAAATTAGCTGAACGAGGTCGGGAAAATCTCAACGCTTTAAAGGCTTGTAACACTGTTTGCAGAATCGAATCACCCAAAGGAATGGGTATTGGGACAGGAGTATTGATAGGTAAAAATTTATTACTAACCTGCAATCACATTTTTAGCAAAACTCAAGTTAGACAAGCTTGGATACGTTTTAACTACAATGCTCACAGCCGTCAGTTAGACAATAATTTATTTGAACTAGATATGACTTTTTTGAGCTATCATAATCGCCCTGACTACGCTTTAGTCAAAATAAAAGATAATCCTCAGCAACAAAAAGCTATTTTTATTAATGAAACATCTATATTAGATAGCGGTCAAGATGTTCGTATTATCCATCATCCACAAGGAAACCCAGTTATAATTTCCGATTTTGGACAAATTACACAAGTAGGAGAAGATTACATTGACCATAATGTGAAAACTGATGATGGTTCCTCTGGCGCACCAATTTTTAATCGTCAATGGGAATTGATTGCAATTCATCAAGGAAATCCCGGTATAGGACGTACCGTGATTCCAGGTTCAACAGGTGGTATTCCTATCCGTGCTATCTGGCCTCAAATTTCATCATATTTAAATTGATTTAACAGGGTCATATTTTTATGGGTATTTTCCAAAATGTATCTGAAACTTTCAGCCGCGAGGCTAAAAAATATACAACTATTTTCCTACCAAAACATCGAGTTGATAAAGACTACGATGATACACCTATTCGTGCAGGTGAAGCCTATTGTCGCATCTGGCTAGAGGATATGAATTTAGCTAAAGATGTAGACTGGTTTAAACAACGATATCCAGTTGTTAATGCTGCTGTCCGTTTCCATTATGACTCTAAGTTAGTAACTATTCCTTTTTTAGCTGCGCCCGGTCAGTTAAAAGATTTGGGAAGCAACAATTTAGATAAAGTCATTCTAGAGAGATGTCCTCTTACGCCTTTATTTCCCTTTAATCAAGGTTTAGTAGAATTTGAAGCTGGCTTATTTAGCATGGCTGCGAGTGACTCCATCGGCAAATTTATCGAGACAATGGGAAGATTTGCCAAATTGTTACCTACGCCTCAACTTTCAACTGTGTTGAATCTAGCAGAACCCGTATATCGGGGAATAGAAGATTTACTTGATATTGGAGAACGCCGGCTAGAGTTAGGTTATCGACAAACTTTTTCTGATGCTGACGGTGGTAGTAGTAATTTCCTTAGAGAGGGGTACTTTGCCGTAATTTTGGCGGAAGAACGAGAGATTCAGATGGAAAATCTTTGCGTTGTCAAAGATAACCTACGGCTTGGCTCTCCGGGAAATACTAAAGTATTTCTCCGTGATAGTAAGCCTTTTAAGGGTTTCAGCTATATGTTATTTCGCATAGAAAAGCGCAAACAGCAAGATTGGGAGTCGTTAGAAACTATAAAAGAGCTAGTTACTCAAGCTCAAAATGCTATTTATTCAGGAGAATATGACAAGGTAAAGAAATTTATTTTACCTGCTATTGAAATAGCTATTCTTCAAAGTCCTGATGTAGCTAAAGCTGACCGACGCAATATGATCTTAAAAATTGGAGAGGAATTGAAGGAAGTTGGTTTGCAATCTACAAAAGTGCAAAAGCGATCACTGTATTCAATTATGCAGCGACCTTTGCCAGAGATTGACGCAGCTACAGAAGCTGAATTAGCTTCTCTAGAGCAGCTTTTCCAGCAAAATGGTCAAGAAATTAGCCTCTAAATTTGTTGTCTAACACTGTTATCTAACAGCAAAGGCGCAGAGTAAGGAAGGTCGGGGGAAATTTTTCTTTTCTTCTATTCCCCACTCTCCAATCCCTACTCCCCACTCACTTTTAAATATGAATTCCACATTCTGTTTTATCACTTCCTCGCCAGCGTCCGGCGCGTTCGTCTTCGCCTTCGCCTACTTTGGTGGTGATGGGTTGGTCGCCGATGCTGGGATAACCTTGGTCGTGGAGAGGGTTGTAGATGACTCCATGTTCAGCCACATAAACCCAGCTGTCTTGACGAGTCCAAGTAGCTATGGGATTTACTTTCAGCCGACCTTTATTATCAAATTCAAATATGGGCATATTTGCACGGGTTACTGCTTGGTCACGGCGGCGTCCGGTAATCCAAGCAACGCTGTTGAGTTCGTCTAAACCCCGTAGTAGTGGTTCAATTTTTGTAATGTGGTGGAATTTGGCAATATCCGTATCCCAGAGTTTGTCGCCGTATTTGGCTTCAAAGGCTTCGCGGGTGTCTAGGTCTGGAGTTTTGAAAGTTTGCAAATCCAGGTTGTAGATTTGTTCAGCTTTGGCTACTAATTCTAGGCTTTCAGGGAAGTGGTGCAAAGTATCGAGAAAGATTACAGGAACGGGATGCTTCAGTTCGCTGTAAAGAATATGGGTAATTATCATGTCATCCACGTTAAAGGCGCTTGTTTGCACCAGTCCCGTTGGGATATTCTCTATAGACCATGCCAGTATGTCTTTAGGACTGGCAGTTTCAAATTGCTCGTTTAATTTGTCTAAGTCAAAAGCGATCGCTTGGTTTCTAGATGCCGTGGAGACTGTCATGATAATCTTCTATTCAAATATTTCTACCTTGATTAATATCGATCTTACCCCATCAAGACACGTATTCCGCTCGGAGATAAGGTAATTATTTTGTGCGGAAATTACTACATTTTGAAAATGGGGAATGGGGACAAGAAAAATAAGGGACTTCCAACTAAAAAAATAATCAATCGTTTTGGAAGGCAGGGGGAGAAAAAATTGAATAGTAACGTTGGATGTAGGAATTGAGTAATTTAATTCTTGGATGTCCCTAACCACACGCAATGCCAAGTAAAAATTATTACATAAGCATAAATGAAGTATTTACTAAGAAAGTTTAAGGTAATTTAAGTTTTATAATACTTTTATAGATATTTATACTGATTTTGATATGGTTAAGGAACTATTAATAAAAGGGATTTTACTTACAATGAACAACGCAAAATTCAGCAATCCATTAGGCCAGTCTATAATTATGGGCGCTTTAATGATGTTAACCAGCGTTGGGGTTATTACAATCATGAACTTTTTCTAAGATTTAAGATTTCTCATTTTAGAAATAAGACTTCATATAGTCCCGCTCAAAACTGAGTGGGACTTTTACTTTTATGATGCATATATAGTGTAGATTAAGCCTCTTCTGTGACTTTCAGCAGAGAAAAATTCCGGGCTTACGCATTAGACATCTCCGAAAATTAATGTCTGACCCCTCTCCAAACCTCTCCCCGTTGGCGTCAGCCTGCCGTTAGGCAAGCAAAGAGAGGCTTTAATTCCCGTTTCCCTTGAAGGGAAGGGGAGTAGGGGGATTAGGTCTGCGCGTAAATTTAAAGTTTCTAAATCTTTTCCGGAGATGTCTATTGACAGGAATTTGACTATTGTCCGATTTTGTAGATATCTCGGCTAAACCCCTGAAGAAAAAGAGCTTGCTTTAACAAATAACTAAGCTTAGTGCCATTCGCTCGTAGTTGAAGTGAGTTTTGTAGCCAGTTAGGGAAAACTATTGACAGCTATACATGGTATTTAATTAAGAGATTTTGGTGTTTCACTGATTTTCGCTTAACTAAGGGCCATTGATGCTTGTCCCATCTAAACATCGAGAGAATAACACTATCATGGTTGACACATCTTCGCTCGACAACCAAATAAAATCCTTAGAATTACCGATCGAGCGCGACCAGTTTCTGCGTACAATGATTCGAGAATTGGCTGGAACCCTACAAGATGTAGTTGGGATTGAACAGGCAGAAGGCTTTTTGAATGTGGTCGGCTATCGAACAGGTCAACATGTCAATCAGATTTACCAAAACGCTTTGCAATTGTCAAATCTTTCTCGTGAACAGGTAACTGTTGTCCTCGTAGATTGGAAACGCCGGATTCAAGGTGACTTTTATGTGATTGAAGAAACCGATGAGAAGATCGTTTTAGGCAATCGCAAATGTCCTTTTGCAGAACAGGTAGAAGGACGCGAAGCTATGTGTGTTATGACATCAAACATTTTTGGCGCGATCGCAGCCGACAACCTCGGCTACGCTAGAGTCGAGTTACAAGACACGATTGCCAGAGGCGCACAAGAATGCAAAATCGTTATTTATCTCAAACCTAGCGAAGTATTAGACGAGTTTACAGCACAAGAATACTTCAAAGCATAGTAGCAGCGTTAAACGGGACATTTGCAGACTATCACCCTCTCCCTGTAATAATATGTCCCGGCTGAAGTTGATGCCCCAAAGCGTAGCTTATACCAGATTAGTACAAAAGGTATTATTTAAGATTTCTGAAGCAGCTTTGTGGTCAAAGCTTTTAATCCAAAATCTAAAATCGAAAATTAGTATTAGTCTCTTCACTTTTACCCCATCAGTGCTATGAGCAGTGGTAAAGATCCTCGCTTCAGTACCTCCAGATCATGATACGCGATCAATTTTTAAAGTTTGCCCAGGTTTTACCAGAACCTCTGCTGCTTGTGACTAGCGCAGGTGAAATTTTAGCAGTTAATCAGCCTGCTGCCAGACTCTTTAACAAGACCAGTAAAGCACTGATTGGTCAATGTCTTACCGAGTTTGTTACTGATTCTTCAGAGAAAGTCATCGACTATCTTCGAGCTTGCTCTCAAAGTCGTCAAATGATTTTGGGAGCTTTAACTATCCAGCAAGCCCAAGGAGAGGAAATTGCTTGTCGTAGTCAAGGATCTTTGATCGAGCCGCGATCGCCAGAAAGCCCAGCCATTAATTTACTGCGGTTAGAAAAGCGAACAAGCGATCAATTCGTTGTGCTTAACCAAAAAATTCATGCGCTGAGTAAAGAAATTCAACAACGCCAACGCATTGAGGCAGAACTCGCACAATCGAATGAAACCTTAAGACAGACTCTACTCAAACTGCAAAATGCTCTTGAAGCTGTGCAAACGGAAAAGATGTCTGGACTAGGACATTTAGTTGCAGGAATTGCCCATGAAATTAATAATCCAATAAGCTTTATTTATGGAAATCTGACCTATGCGGGTGAATACTATAATGATTTGCTGAAACTGATTCAACTCTATCAGCAAGAATATCCTAATCCGAGTCGAGTGATTCAGCAGGAAATTAAAGCCCTGGATCTTGATTTTATGCAAAAGGATATTAAAAAATTACTCCAATCAATGCAGACAGGTTCCGAGCGGATTAGCGAGATTGTTAAATCTTTGCGAAACTTCACTCGATTAGACGAAGCAACATTCAAGGTGGTTGATATTCATGAGGGTTTAGAGGCTGCATTGATGATTTTACAAAGTCGCCTTAATCCTAGCGATCGCTATTCTGGTATTGAAGTGATTAAGGAATATGGAGAATTGCCTTGGCTTTCTTGTTCTCCTGGGCAACTCAATCAAGTGTTTATGAATCTCCTGAATAATGCGATCGATGCTTTAGAAGAAGCTGAACAAGTGCGATTGTCTGCGACAGACCGTAGATCATCGCCAGAATTAATACGAAATTATCCCAGTCGCATCTGGATTCACACGGAGAAACTAAACGATCACTACATTAGAATTCGCATCAAGGATAATGGTAACGGAATCCCCGCCCAGATTCATCATCAGATATTTAATCCCTTCTTCACCACCAAGCCAGTCGGCAAAGGTACAGGATTAGGATTATCGATTTGTTACCAAATCATTGAGAGCCACAATGGTCGAATTAATGTGATATCTGATCCAGATTGGGGAACTGAATTTAGTATTGAGTTACCCATTGTTTACTGAGCAAAACTGAAGTACAGGACTCATATTTGATTTCTGAAAACATTCAGTACAGCTCAAAGAGGCTTCTTGCCTATTACCTATTACCTATTGCCTATTGCCTATTGCCTATTACCTATTGCCTATTGCCTATTGCCTATTGCCTTCTACACAAATAAGTATGGCTACGCTCCCGTGAGGGATACAGAAATCAAATCGGATTGCTATATACGTATTCATCCGTAATTTTGCCATCAGAGTATTTAAAATAGGGAGGCGATCGCTATTTCCTTGAACCTAGTGACCGACTGGCGCTTTCACTCCTGCACCACCTTTGCCCAGGAATAATAATAAGGGTAATGAGCAAAGAAATCCTATGCCTACGACTCGAAAACAATCTGCATAAGACAAAACAGCAGCTTGAGTATCTACTGTTTGACTTAATAAAGCTAGTGCTTGTTGTTGCGCTGTTGCCGCATCCATGCCTTGGCTTTGAAGTGCCCCATTGAGCAAGTCGAGACGTTGACTGGTTTCTGGGTCATAAGGGCTAAGTTTTGCTAACAGGATATCTCGATGAAAAGTCTGTCTTTGGTCAAGCAGAGTAGTAAGTAGGGCAATGCCGATACTACCACCTAGTTGTCGAGTCAGGTTGTAGAAACCAGAACCAGCAGAAATATCTTTTTTGGGTAGCGGCCCTAAAACTGCCAAACTCAAAGGGAGAAACATAAATACAGTAAAAGCTCCGCGCCATACCAATGGCCAAAATAAATCGTCTGTGCCGCTTTGTGGGGTAATTGCTGCCAATTGAAACATGACTCCAGATGAGCCGACAGCGCCGATCGCAATTAAAAATCGCGCATCAACTATACTAGTCAGCTTGCCTAATAAAACCATACCGATCGCAGACGCTAAAGCCCCAGGTGCTAATAATAGTCCTGTTTGTGTTGCCGTAAATTGCAGCACGCTTTGAGCAAATATCGGCACAGCAAACAGTGCGCCATAAAGCCCCATACCCACCACTGCTGAAAGAATGCTTCCCGCAGCTAAAGAACGGTGACGCAAAACTCTCAAATCCACAGCCGGGTGATCTGTTTTCAGTTCTCGCCAAATAAACAACCCCAAGCCGATAATACCAAGGATAGTCAGAGAGACGATGAAACTAGAGGAAAACCAGTCGTCTGTTTCCCCTTCTTCTAATACAGTTTGTATGCTACCCACGGCCACGATTAAAAAGCCAATTCCCCACCAATCAACAGCTTGGTTCTTTGTATCGCTCTTATCCTTATTTTTTGGCAAAAACGCCAAAGACATCGCGACTGCAACGATCCCAAAGGGAATGTTAACGAAGAAAATCCAGCGCCAGCCTAAACCATCTACTAAGAATCCTCCTAAGGTTGGGCCAATTGCTGGCCCAGCAATTACACCCACGCCAAAAACTGCTTGCGCCAAACCTTGTTCAGCTGGGGGAAAAGTCTCGAACAAAATTGCTTGGGCTTTCGCTAGCAATCCGCCACCGCATAAACCTTGGAGAATTCGAGCCGCAATCAACATCGGTAGATTGAAGGACAGCCCACATAAAACAGAGGAAATCGTAAAACCAACTAGCGAGAAGATAAAGTAGGTTTTACGCCCAAAGTAATCTCCCAACCATGCAGATAAGGGAATTAAGACGACGTTAGCGATCGCATATCCGCTAACTACCCAACCTACCTCACTCACAGTTGCACCCAAGGTAGCTTGGATATCAGTGAGAGCGACGTTGACAATACTAGTATCAATTACTTCTAATATTGCACCCAGAGAAGCCGTAAATGCGATCGCCCACTTCAATGGCCCGTGGACATAACCAAATTGGTCAATACTAGAACTTTTAATGTTGGTAGCCATTATTTAGCACAAATAATATTTGGGAGATGTTAACCAATGCCAAGGCTAAAATTAAATTTTGTATACATACGCTACGGTAGCGTATCATATAAAAATGGTCAAGAGAGTTATCTATGAAAAGTGGCAGAAATACTTATGCTAAAGATGGATGGTCATTGCTGCTGTTTTAGTGCATGAAAATTGGGTTATAAAGCTTATTTGTTTCCCAGAAGCGATGTTCTGTGCCCAAAGGTAGGAGCAAATGACCAAAAAGATATTGCTTGGGGATGATATTTTTATGAGTAAGCAAATCAACAGCACCTCTGGACGCCCGCGCAGCATCCACGCCGACCAAGCGATTCTGCGAGCGACTTTGGATTTGCTTGCAGAGATAGGATATGAAAGCATGAGTATAGAAGCGATCGCTTCTCGTGCTGGAGTTGGTAAAACAACCATCTATCGGCGTTACACTTCCAAAGAAGAACTAGTTGCAGACGCGATAGAAAGTCTCAGAGATGATTTAGCGATCCCCGATACCGGCAGCTTTTGGGGAGACATGGATATTCTGATTAAGAATGCCGCCAAAAAAATTGATAGTCCCCTTGGCCGTCAGACACTCGCACTGATTGTTAGTACAGCGTCTAGCAATCCTCAGTTTGCCGAGGTCTATTGGACAAAATATACAAAACTCCGACGTGAAGCCTTTGCGAAAGTACTTGAGCGTGCCAAGTCCAGAGATGAAATTCACAAGGACGCAGACGTAGACCTAATTATCGACCTTGTGAGCGGTTCACTATATTATGCACTGATTTTCAAACCCACAACCGAGCCAGTAGAAGCCTATATGCGCCGCACTATGAATCTTCTCCTTAAAGGTATTGGGAATGGGGCATAGAGAGACAAGGGAGACAAGGGAGACAAGGGGAATAACAATCCCAAATCCCCAGTCCCCAGCGATGCACTGAGCGCAGTCGTTGTGTCCCCAGCGATGCACTGAGCTTGTCGTTGTGAGTCGAGATTCAACTACCGCACTGTCGAAGTGTCCCCATTTCCAACTTGTTGCAAAAATAACTTTTCATGAACGGTTGTAAATGAGATGATGGAGAAATTAGAGAAAAAGGTGAACAATTGTTATTTTTCTCCTTCCGCTTCTGGTTGCAGAATGGCATCACAATATTGAATGAGGGTTGTCAAGCGATCGCTAATCGTTTGAAGTCTCGTTTGTGCAGTAGATGCTTGCCGCGCTCCTTGGAAAAACCTTACATCCATTTCCAACAGGCGCAATTGCTTGCTCATCTCCGTTTGATAAGACTGTACTCGCCAGTTTTCATCAGCCAAAGGCACAATCTGCTGCCCAAAGAATTGCTGCAACGAGGCTACACGCTGCCGCAGTTCGGGCGCAACGATTTGGGTAGTTGTGGCATCGGAGCGTAATTGCTCTAATAAGGTTACAAATGCCAGATATTTCTCACGGTTTAAAGACATCCAGTGCTAGTTAAGATAGTATTAATGTCAAGTAATTTTTCTTCTACAATAAACTTTCTTAAAGACTTATCAACATTAAAAGCCTCAAACGATGATTTAAGGCTTTGTTTGCCATCAATGGATTTTCTTTTTTATGATCCTT
The DNA here is from genome assembly GCF_034531035.1 of Nostoc sp. DedQUE02. Taxonomy (NCBI): domain Bacteria; kingdom Bacillati; phylum Cyanobacteriota; class Cyanophyceae; order Nostocales; family Nostocaceae; genus Nostoc; species Nostoc sp. DedQUE02. The sequence goes on from NZ_JAVRBY020000016.1 coordinate 53,171, forward strand.
GAAACTCAAACTGGATGACTACCATAGCAATTGGAAAATCATCCTGACACTGTTTTTTCTACCCTTCTCTGGGTGACAGCATCTTCTTCGGGCGATGCTGCCAGTTTTATTTATCTTTCACTTATCTACCGAGCCACTCTAAACCCAATTGTATGAGCAGCATAGCTATAAATTCATCAGTTGATCTTGCCATTCCGGAATGGTTAAAAAAATGTTTGAAGGAGTCATCGACAATTAGCGGCACAGTGGAAGATGACCGAAGATATAGTGATGCAATCTTAATTGGTCGAGCATTTGAATTTGCTTACCAACTGCATCAGGGTCAATACCGCAAATCGGGAGAACCATACATTGCTCATCCCATTGCTGTGGCTGAATTGCTGCGTGACTTGGGAGGTAGTGCTGCTATGATAGCAGCTGGATTTCTCCACGATGTAGTTGAAGATACAGAAGTTACAAGTGAAGAAATAGAAGAACGCTTTGGCCCAGAAGTGCGGCAATTGGTCGAAGGTGTCACCAAGCTTTCTAAGATCAATTTCACCAGCAAAACCGAAAGCCAAGCCGAAAACTTCCGGCGGATGTTTTTGGCTATGGCGCAAGATATTCGGGTAATTGTGGTGAAATTGGCAGATCGTTTGCATAATATGCGAACTTTACAATACATGTCAGAGGCTAGCCGCCGCCGCAGTGCCCAGGAAACACGAGATATTTTCGCGCCTTTAGCTAATCGCTTGGGCATCTGGCGAATTAAATGGGAACTAGAAGATTTGGCTTTTAAGTATTTGGAACCAGAAGCTTTTCGCCAAATGCAAGAGCATGTTTCTGAAAAACGGACGGCACGAGAAGAGAAATTAGCCAAAGCTACAGACATTTTGCGGGAACGTTTGCAGCAAGCCGGAATCCACTTTCAGGATATCAGTGGTCGTCCCAAGCATCTTTATAGCATTTACCAAAAAATGCACCGCCAGCAAAAAGAATTTCATGAAATTTACGATTTGGCTGCGCTGCGGATTATTGTTCAAACTAATGAGGAATGCTATCGGGCTTTGGCGGTGGTTCATGATGCTTTTCGTCCAATTCCTGGGAGATTTAAGGACTATATTGGACTGCCAAAGCCTAACCGTTACCAGTCGTTGCATACTGGGGTGATTGGATTAACTGGTCGTCCTTTGGAAGTGCAAATTCGGACAACCGAAATGCATCACATCGCCGAGTATGGGATTGCCGCCCATTGGAAGTACAAAGAAACAGGAGGTTCTAGTATTAGCCATTTGACAGCGACAGATGACAAGTTTACTTGGCTGCGGCAGCTACTGGAATGGCAAACTGATCTCAAGGATGCCCAAGAATATCTTGATAGCGTAAAAGATAATTTATTTGAAGATGATGTCTATGTCTTCACCCCTAAGGGGGATGTTGTTCCTTTAAGCCCCGGTTCTACAACTATAGACTTTGCTTATCGGATTCATACCGAAGTGGGAAACCACTGTTCAGGGGCGCGGGTGAATGGGCGAATGGTGCCATTGTCAACGCGGTTGCACAATGGTGATATTGTAGAGGTTTTAACCCAAAAGAACTGCCATCCGAGTTTGGATTGGTTGAACTTTGTCAGAAGTTCGGCGGCGAAATATCGGATAAAACAATGGTACAAGCGATCGCGCCGGGAAGAAAATATCACCCGTGGACGAGAATTGCTAGAAAAGGAACTTGGTAAAACTGGTTTTGATAGTTTGTTAAAGTCGGATGCGATGCAGATTGTCGCCGAAAAGTGTAATTACCACAGCGTAGAAGATTTACTGGCTGGTTTGGGTTATGGAGAAATTACGTTGAACTTAGTGCTAAATCGCTGGCGAGAAGTAGCGAAGGGACAACAACCAGCTGCCACTGTGCCTCTATTTATCCCCAAAGAACCAAGTTCAAAAGCTTTGCGAGATGCACCTCCAACTACCTCACGCTCCACTGATTCGCCAATTTTTGGGGTAGAGGGGTTGGTATATTATTTAGCTGGGTGTTGTACCCCGATTCCTGGCGAACCAATTATTGGTGTGGTGACGCGAGGTAGGGGGATTTCAATTCATCGCCAAGGCTGCCATAATCTGGAGACTGTGGAGTATGAGCGCTTAGTACCAGTTAGGTGGAACCCAGCCGCCGAAAATAGTGGTCGTCCGCACACGTACCCCGTAGATGTTCAAATTGAAGCCCTGGATCGCGTAGGGGTGTTAAAGGATATTTTGTCACGCTTGAGCGATCAAGGGATCAATGTCCGCCATGCCCAGGTGAAAACCTCTACTGGTCAACCTGCATTGATGGACTTAGGAATAGATATACGCGATCGCTCTCAATTAGAGCAAGTCTTTGTCCAAATTAAGAAAATGAGCGACATTTTAAATATCCGCCGCGTTGGTCAAATTGACGAGTAGATACGCCAGTAGGGTGCGTTACACTGCGTTAACGCACCAATTTAAGTTGCGTTCTCTCAAGTTTTAAATTTGGAGTTATGGCAAAGCCACAATCATACCTGAGCGATGGCTTCTAATGGGAAAATTACTGTAAATGTAGACCCCTTTCCTAGCTGTGAATCTACTTTAATTTCACCATCCATTAACTGAACCAATCGCGAGACTATCGCTAAACCTAATCCTGTACCATCAGAACTTTTGACTTGGGGAGCAGTTACTTCCCGAAAATAGGGATTGAAGATTTGTGCTTGAGCATCAGGAGAAATACCAATACCACTATCAGTAACAGAGATAGCCCACTGCTGTCGAGATATCGTCCAGCACTCCAAATGAATTGAACCAGATTCTGTGTAGCGAATTGCGTTACTCAGCAAATTTGTCAGAATTTGCTGAAGCCGAAGCGGATCTGTGGTAACTTGACTTGGAGCGCGTTCGCATTCAACAACTAAAGATAATTCTTTAGTACGGGCTAATGGCTCAACCATCTCTAAAACAAAGTTGATTAAACTACGCACATCGGTTAAAGTAGGCTGCAATTTCATCTGTCCGGCATCATAACGCGAAATTTCCAGAGTATCGTTAATTAACCGGACAAGAAGTCTACCACTCTTAAGAACTCGCTCGATACTTTCAAGATTTGCATAGGTATCTTTGAGTTCTGATTGTTGACGCTGCTGGCGCAGAAATAAGTCTGCGTAACCAATGATTGAAGTCAGAGGCGTTTTCAGTTCATGAGCCAAATGAGAGAGGCTATCTTTATTGGCGCGAACCAAACGAGTTAGTTCTTGGTTAGTCAACCGCAACTGACTTTGGAGTTGTTTAAGCTCTTGTAATCGTCCTTGAGTATAACTGTTAAAACAACGAGCGATCGCTTCATCAATTACTGTATCAATCAGGCGAACAGCCCTTAGCACATCTTGTGCAGATCCCTGTAATAAATCTTCTTCTAAAAAGGAAAAAATTACAAACCGCAGTAACCGATACTCTCGTGCAATTTCTGATGGTTCAAATCCTTGTTGGGCGCGAAGTGTGCCGTGTTCTAAACTTGCATCTACAACTGTCTGCAAATCGCTCGTTTCTGATTCAGAAAGTACTGTTGCTAATGCTTTTAAAACGCGGGGTAAGCTATCCCGTACAGCTTTGAAAGTAAGTTCATTAGTAGCTTCAATTTGTTGATCCTGGTAAACTGCTTCTACCCATTGATCAAGAATGGCATCACTTTTTGCAATTAGAGTCTGACTAAAATCCATCTTTTGCTCAACCAAACACAGCGAAGCCTCTTCCACTAGAGGTAGATTAGTACGTTTGATGTTAGTTCGCACCTAGCATAAGATAGAAATTAGTGAAAAGACAGATTCTTTCACCATCAACGCAAGAGCGATCGCTTCACAAAACGGATTGCGTGACAGAAATAATACAACAATTCAATACCACTAAAATTGTGATTTTATATAGATATTTTTAGTAGAGATGCGATTAATTGCGTCTTTTCAATGTCTAATGAAAAATAATATTACCTGTCTTAATTTTCTTGCCTGCATACCCTTTTAACTTTGTTCAGAAACTTTCCGTTCTGCTTTTGTGGCTTGGCGGCAACTGATAAAGTTCCTCCCACCGATGTACTATATACCTCGGTAATGATGGATGATTAATATTGATTAGTGTAACTATAAGTTCCAATTCCCATGCAAAATGTATTTCCCGGAGAAGTATTCGCTAACACGGCTGATTTTGACCTTGGGATTCGCCAACTGTTACCGCGATACGATGAGATGTTGGAGGTAATTGCTCGTTGTCTAAATTCCACAAGTCAGCGTATTTTAGAATTAGGCTGTGGCACAGGTGAACTTAGTCTCAAGATACTCAACCGCTTTCCAGATGCTCAAGTAATTGCCCTAGATTACTCACCTCGAATGCTGCAATTTGCCCAAGATAAAATCACAACATCTGGATATCAACAACGCTGGACTGGCATACAAGCAGACTTTGGCGACTGGGCAAATAATCCAGAGAACTTGGATATTGGTAGCGAATTTGATGCTTGTGTCTCATCCTTGGCAATTCACCATCTCCAAGATGAAATGAAATTGAAGTTATTTGAGCGAATTGCTGCTAGCCTTACTCAAGACGGCTGTTTTTGGAATGCCGACCCCACATTACCAGAATCACCAGCCTTAGCAGAAGTTTACAAGGCGGCACGAGAGGAATGGTCAGTTGAACAGGGAATTAGTTTAACAGAGATTCGCGCTAAACGTGGCATCAGCACTACCCAAGGTTACTCCAGTCAAGACCAGCTAGCTACCTTGGATGCTCATTTACAAATGTTGAGCAAAGCTGGATTTAAGACAGTTGCAGTACCTTGGAAATATTATGGTCTGGCGGTGTTTGGTGGCTGGCTGTGAAAATTTGAGGTTTTGGATGTCTAGATTTGGAATTCGCCTGTCTCTTATGGGTATTTATAGCATTAACAGCTTGATAGTAACAAAACAGCAATAAATAAGATTATTTTTCTTGATCGGAACTAATATATAAACGCATTAGGTCTGTAAAGGAGGTCTTGCTAACTCACGCAAAGTTTTTAGCTGAAATTTGCGTTAATTAAGCTAGCTTTGTGTTGTTATACAATATTTCCCCATCAGAAGTACCCGTGAGGGTACTATCAATCCTCCACAGACCTATCCGAAAATACAGAGTAGAAAATTTTATTCTTAAAGAAACCAGGGACACGCAATTTACATTAGTTTTTCTGCTCGTTTCAAAAGTGGAGTTAAAGCCACTGTAAGAATCACTTAATTTCAAAAGGAGAATATCTTGGATGGCTCGAAATAAAAAGAAATCAGCCGGGTTCAAATATGAGCATTCGCTTGACTCAAGATGTCCTATTTGTTGTATTGTCCCACCGCATATACTTAAAAATGTCGTGGTGAATGGCAATCCCCAGCAACGTACTTGGGCTTTTCATACATTAAATATTTCGGCGCAATTTTTGGGGCGAAGAAACGTCGTAGGTAATGTGTCGTTTGCGCCTTCTCCAGGCGAAAAGCGCCGCACCATTTACGATGCAAAATATGGTCAGCAACTTCCTGGTACACTAGTGCGTGGTGAAGGAGATCCACCAAGCAGTGATGCAGCAGTGAATGAAGCTTACGATGCTGCTGGTGCTACTTATGACTTATTTCATGAAATATTCGATCGCAATTCCGTTGACGACAAAGGACTACGTTTAGACTCCACCGTGCATTATGGCGTTAAATATGACAACGCCTTTTGGAACGGCGACCAAATGGTTTATGGTGATGGCGACGGAGAAATATTTCAACGCTTCACGACATCAATTGATGTGATTGGGCATGAGCTAACTCATGGTATAACCCAATATGAAGCGGGTTTACAGTATTATGGTGAATCAGGAGCATTAAATGAATCATTTTCTGATGTTTTCGGTTCTCTGGTGAAACAGAAGACCAAAAATCAGACTGCACAAGAAGCAGATTGGCTGATTGGCGAAGGTCTTTTAGTACCGACTGTCAAAGGTGTTGCTCTGCGCTCAATGAAAGCACCAGGAACAGCTTATGATGACCCAGTACTGGGTAAAGATCCCCAACCAGCCCATATAAAAGATAAATATACAGGTACTGATGATAACGGCGGGGTGCATATCAACTCAGGAATCCCTAACTATGCCTTTTATCTGGCGGCTGTTGAGATTGGTGGCTATGCTTGGGAAAAGGCTGGTAAAATCTGGTACATAGCTTTGCGCGATCGCCTACGTGCCAAAGCAGATTTTAAAAAAGCTGCTAGCGTCACCATTCAAGTCGCTGGCGAACTTTACGGTAATGATAGTGATGAGCAAAAAGCTGTACAGAATGCTTGGAAAAAGGTAGGAGTTATTTAGAATTAGGAGTTAGGAGTTTTTTCATAACTTCTAACTCCTAATTCTTAACTCTTAACTTTTAGATGTACTATAGGACTCATATTTGATTTTTGAAAAATCTCAGTACAACTAGGGAGCCTTCTTTCCCGTTGCAAGAGTGCCTATTGCCTATTGCCTGTCTACACAAATCACTTCAGAAATCAAATCCCAACTAAGTAGCACAACGGAGAGCAAAAAAATGCGGATATCGTTTGAACGCACAGGCGGCTTTGCTGGGATTACCAAGAAAACAACCGTTGATACAGATACTCTCTTGCCAAACGAAGCCAGCACACTTCTCCGACTGGTTGAGGCTGCTGATTTATTTAGGCTACCTGAAGTAATTACTTCGCCAAATCTCCAGAGCGATCGCTTTCAATATAAATTAACAGTAGAAGATAACGGTAAGCAGCATACGGTGACTGTCAGCGAATCAGCATTACCAGGAACCTTAAGACCCCTGATTGAATGGCTGCAAAATATAGCACAAAAAAGGTAATTTGCTGAATTAGCAATTAAATTTTTAGATAAAAATCCAGTCAATGCTATCTAAAATTAAATATCCCAGGAGAATGTAAAGTCGTGGGCGAAGAGAATGTAAATTTTAATTCCACTGAAGAAAACCAAACCGATGATTTTTTGCATATAGCATCTGTAAAAGAGGATTGGGGTGGAGATGGAAGAGGGCGCATGAATCTATCAGGAAGGCGCACAGCAATCTCCAAAGAGTATGTACCTCGCCAGTACCAATACTTTGATACGAATACGGCGCTAGAAGAACACGTATGGCGCATTAGTGGAATGCCAGAAAATGTAGTAGCTGGAAGCCGTCGATTACTTACTTGGCATGACAATGGTGCATCAACGTCAAGAGTTGTAATACCAAGACAGTTTGAACTACCATCTGGCTTCTTTACTTCTGATTTGGAGATTTTCGTACTTAGGGGTGCAATCCAAGTGGGAGAGTGGCAGCTAAACAAGCATGGCTACTCCTTTATTCCCGCAGGAGTCAGAGTAGGCCCTTGGAAAGTACTAGGTGATGAAGAAGTGGAAATCCTTTGGATGGAAAACGGTTCTCTCAAGTATAAATATTCACTAAATAATCATCCAGATGCTAGGTTAAGTGGTTTTATCCCAGCATTGGATAGCAAATTAATACCGTGGGGCAATACAGTAACAGCTCAATTTATAGAAGCAAATAAAAAGTGGCTAAGGAAAGATAATAACGGGGGTGGAGTCTGGCTGCTTGCTATCTTGCCACATTATGATGGTAAGTCCCCAATGATTCAATGTTATAACGAGGAAGGGTATTGTCTAGCTGGATACTGTGATATTGGAGATTACCGATTTATAAAGGATTATTTTGGCTATATTCCCAGCTTTACCATCTCTCCTTGGCACAGAACAGATGATGGTTGCTTATTCTTTATCCGAGTTGATAGGGATTTATCAGAAGTTTCAACAGTCTTGTCGTATGCACACTAATAAACATATATAGCAATCCGCTTTGATTTCTGTTCGCACAGCATGGCGTAGCCATAATTATTTGCGTAGGAGGTAAGAGGCAAGAGGTAAGAGGCAATAGGCAATAGTCAAGAAACCTCTTTGAGTTGTACTGGATTTTTTCAGAAATCAAATATGAGTCATATAAGGAGGTTGGCGTAAATAATTATCGTTGAGATAATGCAGGGGGCAGGAAGAAAAGAGTTTGAGCCTTATTGACTTTTCGCCACACAGTTTAGTTTTATTATGTCAACTTATTAAGTTTTTAAATAGCAAGATTTCTATGTTGACATTTTAGAAGGTCTTTTTAAATAGCGCCCAATTGGTGAACCTAGAACCTCTCCATTGTTGTAAATCAAATTACCACGTAAAAAGGTACTTTTTACCCTTCCACTTAATTCCATTCCTTCAAAAGGTGTATAACCTTGTTGTGATTCTGACTCAGCAGCACGTACCACAAAGGTTTCATTAGGGTCTACTAATACCAAGTCAGCGTCATAGCCAATAGCAATATCGCCTTTTTCTAACAAACCAAAACGCCGCGATGGGTTCCAAGATAGCAATTTAGCGATATGGTTGTAGGACATTCCCCGCTTGCTACCTTCACTAAATACACCAGAAAGTAAATATTCTGTACCACCAAAACCAGACTTTGCTAACCAAATATTATTCGGGTCTTTAGCACTTCTTTTTTGTTCAGCAGAACAGCAAGCATGGTCACTAACTATCCAATCTACTTGATTGTTAAGTACTGCTTGCCATAAATATTCCACATCGGCACGAGGACGAATAGGAGGATTGACTTTTGCCCAAATTGTATTGGGAGTATCGACATCTAATAACAAATGTCCGACAGTAACTTCTCGCCGAAAATTTATATGAGGAAAAGCAGTTTGCATAGTCAAAGCTGCTTCCATTGCTTTACGCGAACTTAGGTGCAACAAATTGATATTTGCACAATTAGTCTCGGATGCTAAATAAGAAGCAATGCAAATTGCTAAACCTTCGGAATGAGGTGGACGCGCTGCACTGTAAGCGTGTAATCCACTAAGACTAGAATCGTTTGCAACTATTTTGGTATAGGCGTTGAGAATTTCTGCAACTTCACAGTGTAAACTCAAGCTGATAGTATCTCGCGCTTCTGGATGTTTTTCCATCAAACGAGTTAAACCGCGCATAATAAATTCAAAATGGGCGAAATCGTACCGTTCGTCTTTATTAATCATCAAAAAGAGGTTTTGCTGGTCTGATAAACCATGCAATCCATATCCGCCATAAAACATGAAAATTTTAAACGAAGAGACACCGTGTTCCTCAAACAATAAAGGTATTTCGTCGATATGCTGGCTAGCTATAGGTGCGATGTGATAGGCGTAATCTACAAAAAAATTACCTGCGGATAAAGCCAAAACCTCTGGAAAAAAATCGCGGTAGGAGCCGCCTTTGTTAAGATAATACTGCCCTGTACGGATGTAATTTAAGCTAGTAGTCACACCTCCCATTGCAGCTGCTTTGGTTTCAGTCACAGCATCTTTGTCAAGGGGTTGATAAATACCGATGTGCATGTGGGCATCTACGACCCCAGGAAAGCCCAGCAAGTTTTTGCCATCAAATACCTCTTTGCCTGTGTCTGGGCTAATATTAGGGGCAATCTGAGCAAATTTTCCATCCTGAATTCCTAAATCAAGTAGTTCGATTACATCCTGATGGGGACGAACTACTCGGACATTTTTGATAATTTGATCTAATACAGGAGTTTCAGACACGGTAGACCTCACACTAAAATGAGTTTAGTCAGGAATTCCAACATCGAATCGAGACAAAGACAAAATCCTATTATTATATAACGGTTTTTTATGAAATCATCTTCAGGAGAAAAGACAATGGAAAGTTTTAATGAGTATCATATAGACCCAAAGGAATTTCCTTTTCTCAAAAGTTTTCAAGATAACTGGCAAGTGATTAGAGATGAGTTTACACGCTTTATTAAACAGGCATCTAATGAAGAGTTAAAACTAGCTTACGATATTCTCGGCCCTAAAAGTAAAACGATTAAAACCAAGGGTGATGCCAAATACAGCGCTTTTGGGATTTTATTTCAAGGGATGTTTATTGAAAAATATATTCAAGTGCATCAAATACAATATCCTGACTATGCCCCAGATGAAGCATCACAAAAAGCACTTGCATTAAGAGAGAAATATTTCTCAAATTTGGCTCAAGTAATAGAAAAAGTCAACTTGAGTAATGATAAAATTATCAGAAATGTGTATTTTGGTACATTCCATCCAGGCTTGGATATCAAGTTACATGTGAACTATAACCCTCATACAAATCGTGGCTATCTAGGATTGATTGTACCAGAGGGAGATGTGGCTATGAAAATCTGCCATGAGCAACTTTATTGGCATGAAGGAAAATTTCTGGTTTTAGATCACAGCTATCCACACTGCCCGCATAATTACACCAATTATGATAGAACTGTTTTGGTTGTAGACTTTTTTAAACCAGATAAACCTAGAGAAGAAGTTATCCAATTTGAGAAAGAACAAGTCAGCCAACGTATGCAAGATAATCCTTACAGCTTAGGTGTTTTTGGTAAAAGCGATAAAGCAAAAGTAGAAGATTTTATCAAGTATGGTTTAGCTCATCAATTAGAGTGGGATAAAGCTTTATAAACTTACTATAATTCACGTGAGATTGTTGATGGTGCGTTATGCTTTCAGCTAACGCACTCTAAATTTATCAAAATAGAATTCAGGAGTCAGGAGTCAGAATTCAGTATGAATTCTGTACGACTGGCTCCTGAATAAGTGGGTTTAAGACCCCCACCAAATTGAAAATTTGGTGGTCAACTTTCGTAGTGGTGGGTCTGAATCCCCCACTAATTGATTCTGACTCCTGAATTCTGACTTCTGAATTCTTCTTCAAATTTATTAATATAGTTTTAAATATTTGCGCCCATTTACTTCTACCAATGAATTTAAAAACTTACAGAAAATTAACGGTCAAACAACTGAATCAGAATTTTAAATCAGCCATTGAAATTGTCGAAATTCCTATTTCCAAACCTGCTGTTAATGAAATTTTAATTCAAAACAAATTTGCTGGCGTTAACGGTGGTTTTGACACCTTACTTTGTCGTGGTGATATTCCATATATTAACTTAATTCCTCCCTTTGATTTAGGTGTGGAAGCTGTGGGAAAAGTTGTCGATATAGGTGAAAATGTCAAAGATTTTCAAATAGGTGATGCTGTAGTAACTACCGTCCGTGGTGGCGGCTATCGAGAATATCAAGTTATCGATGCAAACTTAGCAGTGAAGGTGCGCGAAGCAACGGCAGAGTTGCTAACACTAATGCCTACAGGTGTATCAGCTTTGGTGGCACTGGAACAAGTGGGGGAGATGAAAAGTAATGAAGTGGTTTTAGTGACAGCAGCAGCAGGAGGAACTGGTCATATTGCGGTGCAATTGGCAAAGCTAGCTGGGAATCATGTCATTGGTACTTGCAGTTCTGAGGCGAAGGCAAAATTACTCAGAGAATTAGGGTGCGATCGCATTATCAACTATCGTACAGAAAATCTCAATCAAGTCCTCAAGCAAGAATACCCCGATGGGATTAATTTGATTTTTGAGTGTGTAGGTAAAGCAGTATTTGATACCTGCATTGAAAATTTAGCAGTGCGGGGACGTTTAGTAGTGGTTGGTTTTATCTCCGAATACGCAAAAAATGTAGAAGAAATTACACAACCACGTCTTTATCACCAACTATTTTGGAAAGCAGCTTCTGTCAGAGGCTTTCTCATGGCTCATTATAAAGAGTATATGTCAGAGGCAGGCGATCGCCTCTTAAACCTGTTCTACACAGACAAACTTAAAGTTGCCGTTGATCCAACACAGTTTCAAGGCATAGAATCAATACCCGATGCTGTACAATATCTCCTCAGTGGTCAGAATTTTGGCAAAGTGGTTGTGAGGTTTTAAGTAAAACGCTATTAGCTTATATCCAGTTGGGAGTGAGAATGACACAAGATTCAGAAAATACTTTAAAAGTTGCTCGGCAAGCATTTGATAATCTGACGCACGGTATGGCAACTGGAGAGTGGGAAGCTTTATTAGATATGCTCACAGAAGATTTTACCCTTTGGTTTCCAATGGGTAAATTCCACGGTTTGAATGTGGGAAAAGAGCGAGCTAGAGAGTTTTTCGAATACGTTTTTGAATCCTTCAATCCTGGGTTAAAACTGACTAGTCTAGACCATGTTACCAGTAATGAAACGACTGCTGTCTTTGAGTTTCGGGACGAGGGGCCTTTATTCGGACAGCCTTACAAAAATCGGGTAGCAGTTTCTTTTGATGTGCGTGGAGACAAAATTTGTGGCTATAGGGAATACTTTGGCAGTGATGGTAAATCGTATTAAATAATTCGTAATTCGTAATACTTCTCTACGAGAGGCTGCACTTCTCTACGAGACGCTCCGCGAACGACTACGCTCTGTTACCACGCCAACGGCTACGCGGTAGTTGAATCTCGACTCACTTCGACGCCGCTCAGTGCAAGTCGCTCGATTACCGCGTAGTCGAAACTCAGTACAAGTTCGTAATTCGTAATTATGAATTATTTAATTTAGTTTTGTTAGTTACTTTCGGGGTTGAGTTCGTTGATTTCTCTGCACTTAGCTTCTGCGGCTTGATATGCTGCTAAATAGTCTTGACCACCCAACATTACATCACCATAATATTCATAAGGTGGGTCGCCATAAATTGGCAATGGATCATCTTCGGGATAATCTTCTTTCGATTCTTCAATGATGGCTTTCAGCTTTTTAACAGTCAGACTATGTGCTGCAAAATACCAGAGTTCTTGGGGGTTTTTGTTTAGATAAGGTAATGTAGGATCGATAATGCGGACATCAGAGGCATCACCTAGCTCAATCCAACTGTGTTCAATCGGTCTGTATGGCTTACCAGCAAAAGCTAAAAATCCCTGAATATATCTTGCTCCTTCAGTGGACAGTGCGGCTTTGTAAGCATTGTCAAAGGGAGTGCTGGCTCTGCTGTTTATCTGTTCAGCAATTTTGATTGACAGCGTTTCATCCAATAGTTTGTTCATTAATAGCAAGGATTAGAGCAGCCATGAAAACATATTACCACTGCTACTTACCATTTTGCTTGGGTATTGGACATTGGTTATTCACTAATGACTAATGACAAACTCTACTTTGTACTAATCACCATTTGTAAATTTCTTAACAAGTCGCTTGAGGTGTAGGGTTTGGACAAAAGGGTTTTGACATTATTACCAAGGTTTTTAATCATTTCATGATTGAAGGCTAATCCACTAACACCAATAATTTTGATGTCTGGATTAATTTTTTTCAAAACATTGATCGTTGTTGGCCCATCCATATATGGCATCATCATATCAACCAACACCACGCTAATTTCTTGTTGATGTTCTGTATATAGTGCGATCGCATCAATACCATCATTAGCTACTAAAACTTTATAGGCATTTTTTTCTAACCAGGTTTGAGTTACCTCTCGAATTGAATCTTCATCATCAACAACAAGAATCAATTCTCCATGCCCTGCTGGTAAGTCCTGCTCTCTGGCCAGTTTCTCATCTGTATCGATTGTCTGCGTTACAGGTAAGCAAACTTGGAACTCTGTACCTTTGCCCACTTCAGTAACTACATTCACAAAACCACTATGACTTTTGATAATACCAAGCACTGTTGAAAGACCAAGCCCTGTGCCTTTACCCAGTTCTTTTGTTGTAAAAAATGGCTCAAAAATTCTATCTACTATATCTCTGGTAATTCCTGTACCTGTATCAGAGACGCTAATCATCACGAAAGAACCCATCTTAGCATCAATATTCATTCGGGCATAGTGGCTATCAACCCAGAAATTTTTTGCAGAAATCTTAAGGATACCGCCATGCGGCATAGCATCACGCGCATTAATACAGAGGTTCATCAACACTTGGTGTAGCTGAGTAGCATCGCCAAAAATATTCCATAGGTTTTGCCCAGGAACATCAATGCGAATTTCAATCGCTCTGGAAAATGTTTGCTTGACAATATTTTCAATTTCTGAAATTAAATTCCCCACCTGTAAGGTTTTAAAGTTACCTACAGAACCGCGTGAAAACCACAGCACTTGTTTAACTAAATCTGCTGCACGTTTAACATTTGTTTCCATGATTGTCAGCCATTGCTGACTTTTTTCATCGGGCAGCTTTGCCTCTAAAAGTTGTACTGTCATCATTATGGGAGTCAGTGCATTGTTGAGATCGTGGGCGATGCCACTTGCCAGAGTGCCAAGACTTTCCATACGCTGGGCCCGGAGAAACTGTGCTTCGAGTTGTTTTTTCTCTGTAATGTCAGAGTTGACAATCAGGATAGATTTAGCTTGTCCCTCATCATCATTTACTAGTGTCCAACGGCTAGCAACAATTATCTGTTTGTTTTGTTTTGTGACTTGATGTAACTCACCTTGCCATGAACCACTCTCAGCTAAAGTTTTCTGGATGTTTTTCAGTTCGCCAAAACTTGGCTTTCGATACAAAAGCTGATTGGCATTTTGGCCTACTGCTTCTTCTGCCATCCAACCGTAGAGATATTCAGCGCCTTTATTCCAAAATTGAATTTGGTGTACCAAATTTTGAACAATAATTGCGTCTGTGGTGATGTCAAGCAAAGCCGCTTGCTCACGGATTTTCTGTTCTGCTTCTTTACGTTCGCGCAGCGCAGCTTGTTGTTCGGTAATATCAATTACAAAGCCCGCCATTCGAGCAACTTTTCCTGTAGAGTCTAAAAAGATATACCCGTTATTCTCAACTGTAATGTAAGTTCCATCTTTGCGACATACCCGAAATTCAAGATGGAATCGCTTTTTTGTGGCTAAAACACGGTTAATCTCTTCGTTAAAGAAGTTTCTATCATCAGGATGAACCAACTCTAACCAACGATTCAAACCTCCTAACATCTCAGCCATAGAGTAACCTAATATTCCCTCTACATTCCCACCATATTTAATATCGTTGGTATGTAAATGCCAGTCATAGAGAATCTGACCACTCGCTTGAATTAGTGCTTGATACCGATTATTCCACTCATCTAATGCATCTGAATGACATCGCAGTTTTTCCTCTATTTGCTGGCGCTCCAAGATTTCCATCTCTAAACGTTTATTTTGCTCTGTGAGTTTTTTTGTCAGGTTTCGTAAACGTAAATGCGTATTTATTCTAGCTAAAACCTCTTCATGCTCTAGAGGTTTTGTAATATAATCTACTGCGCCAAGATTCAAACCTTTGACTTTATCCACCTTGTCACTCATAGCAGTTATGAATATTACGGGAATATCTAGAGTGGCTGGATTTATTTTCAAAAGTCTACAAGTTTCAAAACCATCGATCCCTGGCATTAATATATCTAGCAAAATCAGGTCTGGTAAGGCATATTCTGCCATTTTTACGCCACTTTGACCGTCTTCAGCTACTAAAACTTTAAAACCGTAGTGTTCTAATAAATCAAATAATATTTGTAAATTAATAGGAGTATCATCGACTATTAAAATTACATGTTTTTCGTTTTTGTTACAATTCATAGTTGCCCCTTATTAAAATAGTTTTAAAAGTTGTCGAATTTATTTGCCTTTAAAAAAAATATTTGGTAAGTTGGTAAACGGCACTGTATCACCTACTTATTGTTGAAATGGCAAAAAAATTTGCTAATTAGACTATCTCTTAGCTGATTTCTCTTAGCTGATTGGTATATTATATTTTCGGCAAATTTTTGTAGATATATACGAATTTGGGAATAAAAAGCAAAAAGATTTAATTTAAAGTAAACTATCTCCAGGAAATGCCTACATCTATCTATAAAGTAGAGCTTATAGGTAAGAAATATAAGCATCAGCTATGCATGTAAAAAGTAGATAAGCTCTGAGTTAGAGCATTTCGATCTGAAACTTCGATGTTGGTGTAGCCTGAGAGCTATGCCTATGCGTGGCGATCGCACTTTTATTTCCTTTTCCAAAAGCACGCGTAATTAATTTCACCAGATATCTAATAAATAGGGGCACACAGCTAGCTGTGCGCCCCCAATATGTTTATCTATAAAATCAGGGAGTTGTGGGAGGATCAAGTTTTATCCTAACCGTCTTGGGACGACAGGGACTTCCCCAACAAACCTGCCCAGAGGGCATATTAGTAAAAACACTACTACGAGCGCCAATCACAGCATTAGCCCCGATTTGCACTCCCGGCCCAACAAAACAATCTGCTGCTACCCATGCACCATTGTCAATGGTGATACTTGCTGTTTTCAAACCAAAGGCAGGATCTTGGAGATCATGACTACCAGTACACAGGTAACTTTTTTGGGAAATTACGCAATGTTCACCGATGTGGATCTGATCGAGGCTGTATAAAACTACGTTATCTCCAATCCAACTGTAGTCACCAATCGTAACTTTCCAAGGGTAAGTGAAGCGGGCAGTAGGTCGAATTAATACACCTTTGCCGATACTAGCGCCAAACAACCGTAGCAGAGCGCAACGCAGGATATTTAACGGTTGAGGAGTAAGAGGAAAGGCGATCGCTTGTACAAACCACCATAATAAAACATACCAACTTGGACGCCCCCGATCAAACCAAGATTGGTCATATTTGCGTAAATCTACGAAAGGTTGGTCATTTGTCATTCAATTTTAGATTTTAGATTCTAGGCTTTTGCGTGGCGCTCAATCGAACTATTTTAGATTTTAAATTTTTCCTTAAATCCAAAATCCAAAATTCAAAATCTAAAATTGGCAAAGTTAGGAATCAATGGTCAATAGCTTTCCCTCTGTTCCTTGGTCACTGAGTTTAGCCTGAGCGGCGTCGAAGGGCGTAGCCGAAATGCTGCTCCCCTGCTCTCCTACTCCTTCCTTCGGGGTAGTTGCAGTATTTAAGTGACCACCACAGTTACGTAATTCGTAAAGTTTAACGCCAATTTGATATTCATATTGACTTAGCAAGCGTGCATAAATATATCCTGCTTTGCCATCCAAAAAACCACGTTGAATAATATAAAACAAAACAAACCGCAAAATGGGTTTAAATGGCAAGTGTACCCACACTTTTTTCAAAAAGCGCTTGCGTTGTACGGCATCACCAAATAGATTTGCGCCAATAGTACCGCTCTCGTCTTTACCTGTGAGAATATTAAAATAAACACTGGCTTCCCAATTAGAATAACGGTTGTGTCGTTCTAACCAGTGGTAAAGGTCGCGGAAATCCTCGTGGAGCATATCATTTTTGAGATATCCAACTTTCCCCTGTAAAATCACGTGTTCGTGAACTTCGTTATCACCAGTATTCGGAATATCTTCTGTATTTAGATTTTCGTAGCGACCTTTTTTATGTTGAAACAAACGTAGATTCCAATCAGGATATTTCCCACCATAACGAATCCATTTTCCTAAGAAAAATACGCGGCGATTGAGATAATAACCGGTATATTCCTCGTTGTGAATTGCTTGTTCAATTTCTTCCCACAGTTCCGGGGTAATGCGCTCATCGCAATCTACAATTAGTACCCATTCGTTACGGAAAGGAAGATTATCTAAAGACCAATTTTTCTTTTTGGGCCAACGTCCATTAAAGTTAAATTGAACGACATTTACACCGTGATTTTTAGCAATTTCAATGCTGTTGTCAGTACTTTGAGAATCTACTACAAATATTTCATCTGCTCTACTAAGACTAGCAAGACAGGCAGGCAAGTTTACTTGTTCATTTTTGGCTGGAATTAGTACTGAAACTGGTATTTTAGATAGCATAGGAGTATAAATTATGTTATTGGCTATTTTTTATTTGATGTAGATAAAAGGCCCTGAATAGCAGCATTTAAGTAACCAATCTGACCATAAGCATAAACAAGTTTGTCAAACCGTTCTGCTGGATCAGAGAAATATTGCAATGCCTTATACAAGCCACGCACAAACCGTTCACTACCTCGCTGCAATTGAGCGATTCCAGCTTTACCAGCGAGTTGTTCTCGATAACATTCACTGATACCTTGCCACCAGCCTCGGTTCAAAAACCAGGAGCGTTGGAGGCGTTCTGGGGCTACATTGTGAGCGACTAGCGCTTCAGGAAGATAAGCGACTTGCCAACCACGCTGTAGGGCAAATTCAGTCATTAGAAGTTCTTCATTAGATAATAAATTTTTTCCCACTCGACCGAGATTAGGATCAAAACCGCCAATTTCTTCTAGGAAACTGCGGCGGATGGAGTAATTTAAGCCTCTAGGTGTTGAGCCAGGTTGCTCGATGTAGATGGTATTATCACCTAAGTCGTATGCACCCAGATTTGCAGCTAGCCCTGGAGATAGCCACCGTGGTTGTTGAATTCCTGGGGGCCACAGGAGAGTGACTTTGCCACCTGCGATCGCTAGTTTAGAATTATTGTAATAGGCAGAATATAAAACTTGCAGCCAGCCCTTACTGGCAACGGCATCGTCATCCAGATAAGCAAGAATATCACCACTGGCTATTCTTGCACCCGTATTACGGGCTACAGATAAACCAATGGTGGGTTCAAAAACATACTTCAGGCGCTGATTGTGGGTTCTTTCTTCTACAACCTCACGAGTGCGATCAGTAGATCCATTATCAACTACCACAATTTCAAAGTCAGCAGCAAAATCCTGTGCTAAAAGACTATCAATTGCAGCCCCTAAATAGGTATCTCGATTGTAAGTACAGATAATGGCAGAGATTTGTGTGTCTGGCATAGATTTAATTTTGGATTTGAGATTTGGGACTTCGGCTCCTTTCGACTTCGCTACCTCGACTTCGGCTCCATCGAGCGACTTGTACTGAGTTTCGACTACGCTCAACTACCGCGTAGTCGAAGTAAGTCGAGATGCTCGGCACAAGTCAAGGCTAGTCGCTCAGTCGAACGATTTTAGATTAAAATCTTAAATCCAATGCATAACTGCTGAAAGTTAATCTAAACCAAAAGTTACCGACCTACCAACCGAGTTTCTTCGGAAATAATCTTTAAAACTTCACGTTTGTTGAATATGACTGTGTAAAACTACAAGAGTTTGAGCGAGTTGACTCAGGCGAGTTTCCAAAGATTGCTTGCGCCCTAACAGTTGACGTAACTTTTGGTAACGAGCGATCGCCATACTAACATTGGGAACCTGATCCGGTGGACATGGGCGCGACCAGACTTTACCAGCATCGTCTAAACCACAGAGGCGATAGCCAGTAATAGATGATTGATAAGATACTTTTCCACCAGTGGCGCAAATTTCTTCTACGTAGTTCATTAAGCGGTCAACCTCTGCATGACGCAGTGTCGCGGTTCCTGCTGGTTCTGGTTCGCTGGGATTGGATTCTAACCAGCCATTGACAATTGGCCCTTCTAAGTAAATATCCTGAATTTGCTTCAAAATATTTTGCAATTCTGTTTGCCAACCAGCGACAGTTTCCTGAATTTCTTGCAATAGATTCATCGCCAATGCTGGATTCGCACCGTGGCGATGACTACTAAAGCTCGGAGTTTTCAACTTGGGTAGGCTGGGTGTTCTGTTACCATTCTCTTCTGTTTGAAAGGTCTGTACAGAGTCATGGTGAGGAAAGAAATTTTGTTCAGATGAATAATCACTCTCAGTCTCTTTGCCCAATTCAACGAGTTTCTCATCCTGAGAGGATGGAATTTGTGTACTTTCTGTGGATTCGTTGGCTCCGACGCTGATTCTAAAAGAGAAAGGCCGTTTTGTCGTCGTCGAATCACTTGTTTCGGCAGTAGAGGCAGTGCCGCGATTCCCTAAATCGTGTAGAGTTGCTTCAATGCGTTTTAAGCCTGCGTTCATAAAAGATATCCTAAAGTTTGCTTTCCCCAGTGGTATTGAATAATTGAGAATGGGATTGTTGGGATTTTTGGCTTTTGCCAGTTGTGGCATCAATGATGCTGGTGCTAATTTTATCCCTTAAAAGTTATTTGAAACCAAAAATCTCACCCATGAAGTAAAAAACTGTGGTGATAAATTGCAACAGTCGTACTATAGTAATCCGATTTGATTCCTGAATTAAGGAGTGAAAACCGGGGACACAACGACTGCGCGGTAGTTGAATCTCGACTCACTTCGGCGCCGCTCAGTGCAAGTCGCTCGATTACCGCCAAGCGGTGCACTGAGCTTGTCGTTGTGTCGAAACTCAGTGCAAGTCGCTCGATTACCGCCAAGCGATGCACTGAGCTTGTCGTTGTGTCGAAACTCAGTGCATCGCTGGGGACTGGGAAGAAGGAATAAAAGTGTACTGAGTTTTTTTCACGCAATCAAATATGAGTCCTATATTGTTAAAATACTCAGTAAAAAACTTTGGGTAAAATCATTTTAATAACAGGGCCAGCACGATCTGGTAAAAGTGAATGGGCAGAAACTTTAGCTATGCAGTCAGGAAAAGCAGTTGTTTACGTAGCAACAGCCACCGATAACCCAGACGATCGAGAATGGCATCAACGCATTTTAGAACACCAACAACGTCGTCCCCAAGACTGGGTAACTCTATCTGTACCCGTGGAACTGTCTGCTACTCTCGCCGATGCCAAACCCTATACCTGCCTCTTGGTTGATTCTTTAGGAACTTGGGTTGCTAATCTCCTGGAACAAGACGAATCTAGCTGGGGAAACATTGTTACAGAGTTATTAGAGACGGTGGAACTGGTTGCTGCTGATATGCTGTTCGTAGCAGAAGAGGTGGGTTGGGGCGTGATACCAGCTTATCCCCTTGGGAGGGCATTCCGCGATCGCCTCGGTTCTTTAGTACGCCAGGTAAGTACACTCAGCGAAACTGTTTATTTAGTGACTGGTGGTCATGTCCTCAATCTCAGTGTCCTTGGTTCGCCATTGCCAAATAGAGGGGATGCTGGAACATTCAGAAGTCAAGATTCTTAATTAGATTCAAATTAATCCAAAATTTAAAATTTAAAATCTAAAATTGTAATATGGCAACCAAACAAGAAGTTAGAGGATACCTTGCCTACTGGTTTCAGTTGGGTAAGAAAGTGATTACGGGCAACGGTAAGGCAAGCTTTTTGCCCCAATCGGTGCTAAATGGCGATCGCTATAGTGAAGAATTTGAAGAGTGCTGGCAGAAAATTATCTCGCCGGAATCAGGTGATTGTTACCTGGAGGGTACATCCGAAACCATTGCTGAACTGTTGACACCAGCATGGGATATGCTGCCTTGCAGTCGATGCAGTATGCCGATAGCCGCACGAGACGTCGGAATGCCCGCGTTGTTATGTCCCTGCAATGATTTACCTAACTGGCCGAATACTGAATTGCCAGCACCGCGAGAGCCAATTAAGACTCAAGACCAACTCAAAACAATCCGCGATCGGCTTGTAAATAATATTACATAAATAAACAAGCAATTTATCAATCTGACAACTTTCTTCTAATTTTCTAATTATTTGATTATTTTAATTTCTCCTGTAGTGTTCTTGAGTCTCACTACAGAATTTTTGTATGCTTGTACTAGCTAAGGAAAAATAACTATTGGTTATTAATACCATTTTGCAATTATATGTAGTATTTCTTCCTCTGCCTCCCCTGCTTCCCCTGCTCAAGAACAGCCTGTCAAAACTAATATTTTTGAACGCAATTTGGTATAACTATGCCCAATCCCAAAAATCCTAAATATTTTACTCATTAACCGTGCCACTATAGAAAATAGAGCTGCAAATTGAGCAATAGGAAGACTAAAGAACACTGTGCAGATAACATTCTTAGGGACGAGTTCCGGTGTACCCACGCGATCGCGCAATGTTTCCAGTGTCGCTCTGAGATTACCCCAAAGGGCAGAACTGTGGTTGTTCGATTGTGGTGAAGGTACTCAGCATCAAATTATGCGGAGTGAACTGAAAATCAGTCAACTCTCCCGAATTTTTATCACCCACATGCACGGCGACCATATCTTTGGCTTGATGGGACTTCTTGCTACTTGCGGCTTGGCTGGCAATGTGGAGCGAATTGATATATATGGGCCACCTGGATTAAATGATTACATTCAATCCGCCTCACGTTATTCCTACACGCACTTTTCTTACCCAATCAAAGTTCATGCCATCCGTCCAGGGATAATTTATGAAGACGATGACTTCACCGTTAGTTGCGCTAATTTACACCACCGCATTACAGCTTTTGGCTACCGCGTAGCCGAAAAAGACCGATCCGGACGCTTCGATGTGGAAAAAGCCAAGGCGTTGCAAATTCCTCCTGGTCGGGTTTACGGTCAACTTAAGCGCGGTGAAACAGTTACCCTTACTGATGGACGGGTGATTGATGGCACTCAATTATGCGGCCCTACAGAAATTGGTCGAAAGATTGCCTATTGTACGGACACAATTTATTGTGATGGTGCAGTGGAATTAGCTCATGATGCAGATGTATTAATTCACGAAGCAACCTTTGCCCATCAAGATGCAGATATGGCTTTTCAGCGATTGCATTCCACAACCACAATGGCAGCGCAAACAGCTTTAGCTGCTGGGGCACATCGACTGATTATGAGTCATTTCAGTCCCCGCTATGCTCCTGGAAATACTTTAGAATTGAAGGATCTCCTCAAGGAAGCCCGTGCTATTTTTCCCCGTACTGATATGGCTTACGATTTTATGATTCATGAAGTACCCAGACGACGGGAAGTAGAGCTAACCAAGATAGGCGTTTAAATTTTAGATTTTGTGGAAAGTCTGAAGGTCGGTTTTGAAGTTCGCGGACTCCTTGGCGCATCCCACCGCAGCCATCACAACTTTGCAAGACAGATTTTATATTGAACCCTTCTAATCTAAAATCTAAAATTAACCAGGATCTATCTTAAAGTTTTGTAGTCAAACTGATAACGTCCAGCAAATAGATAGCAGCTAACTTTTACGAATAAGTCAACTAGTTAACCATGAATTTAGATTAACTAAGTGTATCAAAAAGGTAGAAGTACTATGCTTTAAATATTTATCTTAATGTGTTTCTTGGATTACAAGTGATAAAAATAACTTCTAGATAAAGTAATGTTTGTAAATTAGATAATTTATTACTCAAATACTTAAGAAAAATAATTAATTTTTCGTCAAGATTTTTATTCCTTAAATAAAATATTTATTAAAAATTTATTCTTCCAACACTGATTAAGAATTTATATGCATGAATTGATGAACATGAAAGCGCCAGTTGGCATAATATTATGCCAAATTAGCTTGTCATTGTTGGAAGAAGAATTAAGTATGCTCTTGCAGCTATTAGGTGTAAAAAAATCATTTCACATTTCTCATAAATCTTCCAGATAAATATAGTGTTTCGATATTAGAGGAGTTTGATAGTGGCTAAGACTAGTCTGAATCAAGAGCAACAGGTTACTACTTCAGCACAAGGCGTAGTTGACATCAGACAACTATCTACTATTTTGCTTCGCCGACGCTTTCTGATCTTGGGGGTTTCCTGTGTAGTGATGTCAGTTGCTAGCCTCCTGGCTGTCACTGTCAAACCTACTTACCAGAGCAATATGCAGATATTGGTGAGTTCCAATTCATCCGAAGGGGCACAGTCAAATAATATCCCAGTTGGGGCAGATACTCAGGTTACTGATTCCAATTCTCAAGTTGTTGATTCCACTACTCAGATGAAACTTATGCTGAGTTCTAAGTTGCTTCAGAAAGCTGTAGATTTACTTCATTCTGATTATCCTAATATTACTTTACAAGATATCAATGGTCAAAAAGGACATCAGACAAAAGCCGCTCTAGAAATAACTCCAGAAGAGGGAGGTATAGGAGCTAATAAAGTTTTTAATCAAGCATTTAAAGTTTCTTTCAATGATGACGATCCAATAAAAGCACAAAAAGTACTTCAAGCTCTAGAGAAAGTCTACCAAAACTACAACAAGCAGCAACAAAAAGAACGTCTGAATCAGGGATTAGCTTTTGTAAACACTCGCCTACCTGAGATAAAAAAAGAGGTGAGTAAAGCTGAGAAAAATTTGGAACAGTTTCGCAAGAAACATAAATTACTTGATCCCGAAGTCCAAAGTAAAATTCTGCTAGAATCTCTAGCCGATGTTCAACAACAGCTACAAACCGCTCGTGCCAATCTTAAGGATGTAAACGCTCGCTACGATAATTTAGAGCAGCAAATAGCGTCTTCATCTCAACAGAATACACTAATTTCTTCTCGTTTAAATCAGTCAAGTCGCTACCAAGCACTATTGAGTGAAATTCAAAAGACGGAACTAGCATTGGCTAAAGAGCGGCTGCGCTATACAGACGATTACCCATCGGTACAAAAACTAAAGCAGCAACGCCAAAGTGAACTGTCTCTATTAAGAGAAGAGGTGAAAACTATTACTAATAGTAAGGAAAAACCTTTATTCAAAGGACAAATTCTAGGAGTTGATCCAACGCTATTAGACGAGTTTGTTTTGGTACAGACAACTGTTTTAGGACTAACTGCCAATGAAAAAAATCTAACCGAGTCAGAACAGCAAATCCGTTCTGAGCTAAACAAATATCCAAGTTTAATAGCAGAATATAATAGTCTGCTGCCAAAGGTAGAAACTAGTCGCAAAACCCTTGAACAACTACTTCAGGCGCAACAGTCATTAGGACTAAAAATTGCTCAGGAAGGATATAGCTGGCAAGTTTTGGCAGAACCTTCTCCGGGTATTTATATGGGTAACAACAGATTGTTACTTTTAGTCGGAGGAGCAGTGATTGGGCCGATTTTAGGTATCTTAGCAGCTCTGATTTTAGAAAAGTTTAATGACGCTATTTATTGTGCCGGAGATTTAAAGAAACTGACGAACTTACGTGTACTGGGGTCAGTGCCAAAACTATCCTCGCGTAGTGCCAAAAAGCGGCGGCTAGGTCTGCCTTGGAATGGTCGAGGAAGCTCAGATTCTGTAATAGAAGCCAGTACTAAATTGCCCGTCCATGAAACCCTGGACATGATCTACCAAAATATTCAAATATTAAAATATCCCTTACCGTTCAAGTCGCTGATGTTTACTTCAGCATTACCAGGGGAAGGAAAGACAACCTTAGTATTAGGGCTTGTAGCTAGTGCTACTCGAATGCATCGACGGGTATTAGTAATTGATGCGAACCTACATAATCCTAGCCTGCACAAAATCCTGGAAATATCCAATGATTGGGGACTATCTCTGTTATTAGTTGATGAGACAACTACTCATTTTCAAGATTACATCCAACCCATTCATCCCTCTATTGATATTTTGACTGCTGGGCCGGAACCGGAAGATACGGTAAAGTTGCTCAGTTCTCAACGGATGAAAGAACTAATAGAGTTGTTTGAGCAAAGTTATGACCTAGTACTGATAGATGCTCCACCTATTTTGGGCACGGTTGATGCCAGGATTGTGGCATCTTTTTGCAATGGTATTGTGATGGTAGAGCGTATGGGAAAAGTGACTCGAACTGAATTGACTCAAGCAACAGAAATTTTGAGTAAGTTGAATTTAATCGGAATTATCGCTAATGAAGTCAGCAATTCTCAAAAGGTATTGGCATCGTAGGCTGAAGAAGTACGGAGCATTGGGTATTGGGAAGAGGCAGAGGAATTCTCGCTATACCCTCTTGAACTGATTTCTACCTGATAGCTAAAGCAAAATGCATAATTAGTAGGAGGTGGCAACCTCCTGCGTTGGAGAACTGTCTCATCTTAAAGTAGTAGGCGCCATAATCCAGAGCGTCAATTAGATACTAGTGTGATTAGATGATCAGCATGAAATTCCAACTTTATTTAGGCTCTTTATTTTCGCAAATTAAAGTACGTCATTGGTGGGTAAGTATTTTTTTGTGGATAGCTTTGGTTGCCCCAGCCCAAGCGTCTGTAATCCTGCGCGTGGCAATTGAGAGGGGTGTTAATCAGGTAAAAGTGGGCAGTTCCACCACTGGGATCGTGAAGGATAGTACTGGCCGGACTCTCGGACAGTTACCAGCGATGAGTGCATATTACGCCCAAGCCGTTCCTGGCGGAGTTGCTTTAGATAAGTGGCAGTCTGGTTTATTTTGGATTGAGCCAACTGGCAAGGGATTTGTTTATATTGGCGATCGCTGGTATCGAGGCAGAACTTTGGTTGTCCCCACAGACAAAGGCTTAACGGCTGTTAACTGGGTTGATGACCAAGAATATCTCTACAGCGTTCTCGGTGGCGAAATGGATGCTAGCTGGCCTCAAGAAGCTTTAAAAGCCCAAGCGATCGCAGCCCGCACTTACGCCCTCTACGAACGAGAAAAACAACGGAATAATCCCGTTTATGATTTAGGCAATACCCCCGATCGCTGGCAAATTTACAAAGGTGTCATTAGTGAATCTCCTGCTACTTATGCCGCAGTGGATTCTACTCTAGGGCAGGTACTAACTTACAAAAACCGGATTATTCTCTCAGTCTTCCACGCTTGTTCTGGGGGACACACCGAAAACGTGGAAGATGTTTGGGGAAGTAGCGAACCTTATCTACGTGCTGTTCAAGACTACGATCAAAATATCCGCGAGTGTAATTGGGTGAAAACCTTCTCGCCCAGTGAAATTAGCGCTAAATTTCCTGAAGTGGGCAGCGTGACGGCGATGATTCCAGAGACGTACTCACCTTTTCGCAGTGTTAAAGTTTTAAAAATTGTCGGCAATAAGGGCACGAAGGTGCTACAGGGGGAAGAAGTGCGAACAGCCCTCAAGTTAAAAAGTACCCGCTTTACTGTCGCCAAGGGAGGCGATGGTAGTTTTGTACTACAAGGGCTTGGCTATGGTCATGCTTTAGGTATGAGTCAATGGGGCGCGTACAATCTGGCTCGGCAAGGAGTGAACCACCTACAAATTTTGGGACATTATTATCAAGGTGTAGCCCTAACGCCAATTCAGGCGAAGTAATTGGGGATTGGGGATTGGGAAAGGGTAAGGGGAAAAGGGTAAGGGGAAAAGAGGAAAGATTAAATTTATTCCTTTTCCCTTTAACCTGGTTGGTGAGCTTGCCGAACCATAACCTTTTCCCCTGCTCCCCCTGCTCCTCGGTCACTGAATCTCGACTTCGCTCGATTTCCGCGTTGGTCATTGAATCTCGACTCACTTCGACTGCGCTCAGTGCAAGTCGCTCGATTACCGCGTAGCCGAAATGAGCCGAAGTGCTGCTCCCCCTGCTTCCCCTGCCCCTCTACTTCCTATTCCCCACTCCCACGTTCTAAGCGCCGTTGCCATTCAGCGTCAATTTTTGCAGAACGCTCAACTTCTTGGTCTAGTAAGTCAGTTTCGCTAGAGTACACTAAATCTTCGTTGCCAATGACTTTTTCTGTTGCAAATTGTTGAGCATAGTTGATTTTTTGTTGCAAAGGTGAATCAGGACTTGCCAATAGCCTTGCTCTGGAAATGCGATCGCGGTTGCGATCGCCTATTTTGCGATTACGCCACTGAATCCAGAAATAACGCAATAACGGTATACCTAAAAAACCTGCTCCGTAAGCCAATAGCAGCCAATAAATTCCTTGTACAAAAGCTACCAGTCCGCCTAATTGGATGGCAACAGTTCCATCTCTCAACAAACTTCCCAGTACTAAAGCACCAACAAAATTTAGTATCCCTAACCCAGCACTCAGCATAATTTGCCCGGAACTTGCGGCACTAAAACGCCAGGGAAATTCTTCCAAGTGATCTGATATTGCATAACGGCGCTTTTTAACTGCACTCACCTGCAACTCTGGGAAGTAATAAACAATTTGACCTTCTGGACTTACCCCTGGTTGCCCATTAAATCGCGTCAGAACGGGCAACATATAATCTTCGTATTCTCTTGTGTATCCCTCGCCAATATCATCCAAATATGGGGTAATTTGTTCTGCTACCACTGCACCACGGTTATTCCGAATCACTGTAGCAATTTCTTGCCAACGGCGTTCTTCTAAGTTGGCGTTAGGATTACCATCGCCAAACAAAAATGAAAACACAGCTTCAAAGAAATTCAGATTGCTTTCTTCTTGGTTTCCACGCCGCCGTTCCTGGTAGTGGGTGTCATAATTTGGGCTAAGATACCAGAATAAATTTGGAAAATAGAAGAAGCCCCCACCACCGGAATTACTGCCCCGATTGTCGCCGTCACGATCTGAATTGGCAGCAGTAATGATCATGAAGATGGTAACAGTTATCAAGACGATGGAAATAGTTAAGAAAATTCCAAAAGAAATGCGAATCAGGTAAAACAGAACACTCCAGACTTTTTTCCACCATTCCTGCAATCGTAATTGGAAGTATTTATTACGCAAAATTGCTCGAAAATTTTGTGGAAAAAGGAAAACTATATCACCTGAATCCGCTACCTGTAAATGTCCGCCAGCATCAGATGCCAGGGCTAACAAGCTTTGATTAGCTTCAGCTACATTCAATCCTGCCTGAGTTGCCACATCACCAACGGTGACACGGTAGCCCAGTTGTTCCACAGCTTGCATGATGGTGGGACTGGGAGCCATTGCTCTCCCCTCCTGTTAAAACTTATTCCCTTTTCTTAAGTATAAAGTTTTATTTTGAGCAACTTGCCAGGGGTAGAAATAAAGCATGAATGAAATAGACCTCTTGCGTAAATCAACAAATGGACTAACACGCAACGTGTTATAATTGTTTGCCTCAGCTTGGTTAACCAGCAAATTTTCTGCTCAAATATGGTTCAGTATACTCTCGCTCAAAGTCCAGAAATTATCCTTACTGTTTCTGGAAAAGATTCAGCCAAAGCCCGTGATAAGGCAATGGATCAGTTAATGGAACTGATGGATGCAGGTAAGTTACCCACGGAATTGGAAGAAGGATTTGGCCCTCAACAATTAATTGAGGTTAAAGAGTCAACTATTGATACTGCTAGCGGTGAGGATACAATTACACAAGCTGTCCAGGTTCTGAGTAACCTGGCGACACTCAAGTTGAAAGTTCAGGAGTCACGAGCCGAAGCGTTGGAAATTCGCAAAGCGGTTGATGTTCTGTTCACCGATGAGTCTGTGACTGAAGAGGAAATTACTCGACTCAAGGAAGGTTTTAAAGTTCTCAAAAATTTTGCCCAAGCCAATGTGCGTTACCAGGAAGCGCGAGCTAAAGCAGAACAGGCTCGGCAGACTCTCGATCAAGCTCTCAAATCGCCTGACAAGTAATATTTACAGAGTTGGATGCATTGAGATGTATCTGAAAAATGTATTAAATACTTTAAAAGACAGGCTGTTATACCTGTCTTTAGATTAACTGGGGCGCTAGGATTCGAACCCAGGGATGGCGAGACCAAAACCCGCTGCCTTACCACTTGGCGACGCCCCAACAATTTCACTATGCATAATATAGCATTTAATCCTGGGTTAATGTCAAGTATTTTAATAGTTAATTTCAGATAAGGGGTTTTTACAGTAGGACGTTGATTGGTCGGAATCGTTGCAATTAGACTTTTTCATCACTTTGAGGTGAACCTTTAAATTAAAGTTTGGCGGTCGTCGTCGAACTCACGTTAATTTCTCCGATAGTTATGAAAGAGGTAAAAGCAGAAAATTTCGCGATCGCGATTCCTTGGCATTCAAAATATGCTTGACTAAAGGATCAATGCCTTAGAGCCAGTCTCACCCTATTTATTTTTCTTTACTCCCCAGTTTCGTGAAGGAAGACTGCTGCAATACGACTTGATGATAGGAGTTGCTTCGTTGCCAGCCATATAAAGAGTGGAATAGTCTTAGCATAGCGGCTGCAAAGTCGACGCGGTTCTTGAATCCATCGATACAGCCATTCAAGCCCTAAGTCTCTAACTATGCGGGGTGCCCGTTTATGAATTCCTGCATAAACAGGGAAAACTCCTCCCAGTCCAATCATTACAGCTTGTATCTTGCCCTTATGTTGAGCTATCCAATTTTCTTGTTTGGGACATCCCAGAGACACTAAGACGGTGCTGGCACCACTAGAATTAATCTTTTTAACCAAAGCTTCGTCTTCAATGTCAGTCAAGGGACGAAAGGGTAGAGGTTCCATCGCCGCAATCTTCACCTGCGGAAATTCCTTCTCTAACCTTTTTCGCATCTTAGAAAGAATTTCCGTTTGGGAACCTAGAAAGAAAATACTCAGATTTTGTGTTTGAGTTAGCTGACACAATGCTAAGAAAATATCCATTCCTGCTACACGGTCTTGGTAAAGCGCTCCCATTTTTCGCATCATCCATACAAGAGGCATACCATCAGGAGTAACTATATCTGCATTTCGTAATACGGTAGCAAACTCTGGATTCCAATGAGCTTCAATGAGCATGTGTACATTTGCTACATATACAGTTTTACTCTCACGCCTACTCGCCCACCTAAGTATTGTTTGTATCTGGTCGTCAAAGCGTAAAGCAGTAATAGAAAAATCAAGCACTTTTTTAGTAGGTAGAAGCACTCTCGCCACCTTCAATAACTCCTGTGTCAAAGAAAAAAATCCATAGATTACTTAGATCAATCAGAATATTGATTAATTCAGATTGGATCACTCCTGACTTTTATGTAGGCTTCTGTCATCATTGGAAGTTAACACATGGAGATGCAATTGCCTTCTTAGTATACTTTTGACTTAATCAGTAATACTATAATTATTTAACTGCTGTGTTCTAGCTTACTGTTTTAAGCTAGAGATTTTAGACGCTGTGTGACAAAATTCATACTTCCTTTATAATTAATTTTTCATTGGTTCATGTAAGCATTACAATTGCGACAAATTCCCAGATGTATTTTCTACACTGAGTCTCGCAAGCTACTTATGTATTTAAATAGTAAAGAAAAATGCCAGTCACTTAGTCTGGCAATTTTGATACGTAAGTATACGCTAGTATACGCTTAATAGGTTTAATTAAAATTAACTATATTTAAAATAATGTAAAATAATTTTTTATTATCACTTTCCCAATCTATTAGAGATTTAATTAGCGTTGCAGAACAGGGAGATAAATTTGGATGGAATTTTAGAAGTTGTCAAATCATCCCGCTTTCTTTGCAATGCCATTTAATATATAGCAATCCTATTTGGTTTGTGAGAAAATACGTAAGAGGGTTGAAGGTATAATTAGTAGCCATTACAGGGGAATATCAATGTGGATGCGATCGCTATCAGAGTTTATCGAAAATAGCCAAGACAAGCGAGAAATTCAACGGGCACTCGCAGTCAAGATGCTGCTAGAAGGATACACTCATGTTGCTATCCAATCGATATTGGATGTTTCATCAGGATTTATAAGTAAGTGGAAAAAGGCATTTTTCACTTTTGGAGTAGAAGGCTTAAAGCTTAGATACAAGGGAAGTCAGGGATTTTTGAATCCACAACAGCGTGCAGAAATAATTGAATGGCTCAAAAGCAAGGATAAGTGGAATTTAAGCGAACTAGAATACGAGATAGCATCTTTGTATGGGGTAGTGTTTGAATCGAAACAGAGCTACTACGACTTATTTGATACAGCCGGGATTAGTTGGAAGAAAACTCAAGCTCACAACCCCAAGTATGACGAAGAACTAGTAGCATCAAAAAAAAAGAAATCTGTGAGTTACTGGAAGCGAGACGTTCTGAAATCGAGCGGAGCCGGAGACGCTCCGCCTCCGGTCAGGAAAGTTAGTGGTATTCATGGTTGATGAATGTCATCTGTTGTGGGGTGATATCTGTGGATATGTTTGGGGAAAAACTAGCGAACGCATATCAGTTCCAGTTGTAAACGCTCGTGATAAGCAAACATATTTTGGTGCTATAGATTACAAAACCCACGAATTTATAACTTACGCAGCTAAAAAAGGAGACTCCCAAAACACGATAAATTTCTTGGAATATCTTCAATCACAGCGTCCAGGAGCTAATTTTTTAATAATTTGGGATGGAGCTTCTTATCATCGTTCTAATGCAATTCAAGACTATTTAGACTCTTTGAATCGTCAGCTTAAGCAAGAACAATGGTTGATAACTTGTAAACGGTTTGCCCCAAATGCTCCACAACAAAATCCCGTAGAAGATATTTGGTTACAAGCGAAAAAATTGATTAGAGAGTTTTATTTTTTCTGCCATTCTTTTTCTGTAGTTAAAGCATTATTTGAGCTAGCCGTCAATGGTCAAATTTTTGACTTTCCTAAGCTAAATGAGTATGGTAATTTCTCACAAATGATTTAGGATTGCTATAGTCTCTTGTATTGAAAAATCCCCAAATTTTATTTTTTTCTGAGATAAAATCACAAAAAATAAGGGGAAGATAAACTTATCTTCCCCTTCTCTGTCGTTTCGGTTATTTTCTGGCTTGTTACTTTCCTTTAATCGTTGCCGTAACATTTGCCTTTGCTTTTTGAGTTGCCGCTTCCTGGCAGAACCGCCTCTACCTTTGTCATTCCTGCCTTCTTTACGGGGAGATTCCCATCTTTTCAGGCGCATAAGTTTTTTACCTCTCTGGTAATTTTTGATTGTTTGGTAGTGGGCAGGAGGAGAATCGAACTCCTATGACCGTAAGGCCGCCACATTTTGAGTGTGGTGCGTCTACCAATTCCGCCACCCGCCCATATATCCAACCTTAACTAGTATACTCTAATTAAGTGATTTTGTAACAAGTCTGAAAATTAATTCTCAAAATTTTGCTGGAATAAATAGATAGTTCTAAGAAGTCTCTAGCTTAAAAGCGTGGCAGGGTCAATAAACTACGGTCGATATCCTGTAGCTTGGCACAGCCGCTAAGTGCCATTCCCACATTTAACTCATCTTGTAGGAGTGAGATTACATGAGAGACGCCGATTTGTCCTCCTACCGCTAGTCCCCACAAAATAGGTCGTCCAATTAGTACTGCTTTTGCCCCTAATGCCAGAGCTTTGAGAATGTCTGTGCCCCTACGAATGCCTCCATCCAAGAGGACTTCGATTTTACCATCCACTGCGGCTACTATTTCAGCTAGAGCATCTAAAGAAGCGATCGCACCATCGAGTTGCCTGCCTCCATGATTGGAAACAATAATTGCTTTAGCTCCATATTCTACAGCCCGCACAGCATCATCTCCCCGTAAAACTCCTTTGATAACTAAAGGTAATGGAGATAAAGACTGCAACCATTCTAAATCTTGCCAACTGACTCCTGGGTTTAGCTGTTGGGCAAAATAGGTAAATAGCCCAGATTCGCCTTTTTCATGGGAAATATCTAATCCTGAGATGCTAGCAAGATTAGCCAGATGTAAGTCTTGGGGTAAGGCAAACTCATTACGTCTATCTCTCTCGCGCTGTCCAAGAACGGGTGCATCTACAGTTAGACAAAGTGCTTTGTAGCCTGCATTATAGGCTTTTTCTACCAAAGCACGAGTTAATCCTCGGTCTTTATGAATGTAAAGCTGGAACCATCGCAGAGAATTTGGAAACTGATTACATGCAGTCACCACTTCTTCAATGCTCTTTGTTGCCATTGTACTTAAAACCATGCCCACGCCAGCTGATGCAGCAGCTAAAGCCGTGGCAACTTCTCCGTCTGGATGAGCTAGACATTGAAAAGCCATTGGTGCGATTAACAATGGTAGTTGCAGGGGTTGTCCTAAAATAGAGGTAGTGAGATTGCGATCGCTCACATCGACTAATATCCGAGGTCGCAGCTTGACTCGCTCAAAAGCAGCACGATTATCTCGCAATGTGATTTCGTCCCAAGCACCACTGCTATAGTAATCAAGTGTCGTTTGAGACAGATACTCTCTTGCTAGTTTTTCGTACTCAAAAAGGTTAATGGGTTGAAAGCGATCGCCGTTGGATAAGTAGGTAGACATAATTAAATGTAGTAGTGAGCAATTTATTGCTCTGCATAAGATTTTAAATGGCTAGAGCCGTTTACTAGGAGTTTTGATTTAATTAAGCCTTTCTACTTACAACTGTTATGGTAGTGAGTATAAGTTAACTAATAGGATGTTTTTTAATTTGATTGAACAGGCTTAAGTAATGATTGATTTATTAGTCAACCTGGACAAGCCAGTATCTTCGGCACAGTTGTTCTAGAGGAACCTATTTAATAGTTCTTCTCTGGATAGTTGCAGCAATAAAGGAGTAAATTCCGCCGGAGATAATGCCAACAAAGGTTCAATAATTACTCTTAGTTCTGCATCCAAAGAACCAAAGCGAACTCGCAATAAATTCTCTATAACATTACGACGTTCTGCTTGGATTCCTTCTTGGATTCCTTCTTGGATTCCTTCTTGAATTCCTTCTTGAATTCCTTCTTGTTTAACTGCTGCTAATTTTTGCTCGTAAATGGGTGATAGGCGCATAATTAAATCTCTGTCTTCCTCGTCTATATTTTGATTGAATTCTAAGGTAGTCTTTAAATTCAATAATAAATCAATTGCTTTGGAACGTAAGGGATGATTTTGGGGAAGCGCTTCTAGTTCATCTATAGCTTGTTGTTGGACTCTTCCCTTACCTAAAATTCTCAATCATAGTGTTTCTTCTGTAGAGGGTAATTGATGAATTGCCACAATTGCCGTTCTCAAATAATCAGCTAAAAAATGTACTCCTGTTCCCCAATTTTGATCATTTAGCTGAGTTCTAAAACCATCCAATATAGATTCTGACGCTGTAGGTGAAAAAATCCATAATCGTGGTAAATCTGATTCTGTAATCCGACTTTTATCAACTTTACTCTGACGCTTTACTTCAGCGAAAATATCAAAAAGCTTATTCATACAGCTACGGATTTCTGCAATTGTAGCCGCATTTCTAAATGGTTCAATTAATGCAGGTTCAGCCGCAAATTTTCCTAGCAGTCCTAATTGTATAGTATCGCTTGCCGATTCGAGTGAAGGGACAAAATAAACATCAACCTCTCGGATTTCCGCCGGAACTTTCCGACTTGTTTCAACTTCTCCCAATGGTTGTAACAATTCTTTAAGATAATCTTTTGCAAACTGGTCGTAGGGAAACCTGGTCATTAGCTAATTTTTTGGCTGTACCAATATTTTACATAAGTCTGTAGACGCACACTTATAGGTTCAAACAAGCTACGAGAAGCGGCTTGTTGCCAGACATTGCATTTATAATATTGACAAATATATTAATTAATGCATAAAACTACTTCTAAAGTTTTACTAATATTCTGCATTTCTGGTGAAAAAGAATGTAGAGACGTAGCATTGCTAAAAGAATGTAGAGACGTAGCATTGCTACGTCTCTACAAGGATTCTGGATAATGCATATTTAATTTCTGGAAACGTCTAGTGGATGAGGAGAATCTCGTTTTCCCTTCTACAAAGTATAAAAGTGATTGCGATTAATAACTCTACCAATTGCGCCACCCACCTTTGGGTGCAACTTCATTATTAGTAGACTTCAATCCATGACTTTGCAACAGAGTTTGATATTCTGTGCTACTTGCCCAACGGTCAATTTCTCGTGCCCGTAGCACTGGTACTGGATGAGTTAATTGGGCTGTGCGGGCGGCTTTAACCATTTCGCCTAGTTCTGTCTTACTAATATCATCGTAAGCGTGGGCTTGGGCAATAAAAGCATCAAGATTCAGTTGTGGCGCTAAGGTGGGGGAACCACCCGCCAACTTCATCAACACTGACATGACAACTTTGGGGTCTTGGGTTGCTAGTAATGCGGCGCGATCGCAGGTAAACTCAGCACAACGTACCCATTCCAAAAGTTGCGCCTGTATGGCTTGGGCAACGAAAGTACCGACATTGGGCACAATCGCCGCCGCTAATATAAGTAAATTTACAGGAGTCAAGTAAACGCTATGGTCGCACTTGAGATGTCCCAATTCGTGGGCAATTACTGCCTGTATTTCCTCCGGTGTGAGCATATCAATTAGGGAAGTGTGTAGCACAACAAAGGGCTGCTTACTCCGCATAGCAAAAGTATAGGCGTTGGGAGCCGGATGTTGCCGGACGTACAACTGGGGAGGATCTATATCCAGGGTTTTACAGGCATCTAACAACAATTTGTGTAAATCGGGCAGTTGCTTTTCACCTACCAGAACACTGGAGGCAATATTTTCCACATAGAAAACCTGCTCTGCCATTGGGCCAAGCCAGTTTCGCACCAACATATCTATGCCTGGTATCTGCTTGAGCGCTCTGGTAGCTTCCAGGTCTAACGGATGACGAAATGAGTCAGCTTTTAAACCAATTAGCGGGGTTTTGAAGAATGACATAGTGCAACAAGCTATAAAAAAACACAACTATGGAATCTGGCTGGATAGATAAACAGCCTCCCACAGTTAGTATAACGATTTCAGTTGAGGGTTTCGTTTCTTGCATACTCGTAACTTTTGGTATCACTGCTCATTTCACCCCTTTGCTGCATAAGCCTACCGAGCAAATCCTGTCCTTTAGTGTCCGTTGCAGTTAATCTTGATTGGACACACTAATTCACGCTCGGAGAATTGAATGCGCTTTGGTTTTTTTACTTTATGTGTTCTCGCACTAGCGGCAACAAGTGGGCACGCCGCTCAGTCTCCCAAGATCCCAGCACTGGTAATGACCAGCCCGGATTCGGCTGAGGCCAACTACGAAGATAAATGCAGCAACGGCGGCAACCTTGACCAGTTTAATCGCGATCGCTTTCTTAAACTTATGCTTGCTGATAAAAAATCAAAGCTATCTCAACTGAAAGTAGCTCTCCTAAATGAAATTAAACAGAGTGGTGATGAGCCACGAGGTGAAGGTGTCCATATTGGTGAATGGAATCAAACCTTTCATGACCGGAGTGGTTGTGGCACAAACACTAACAGTTACTCAGCATTTGTTACTACCGTGACTGGTGGAAATGCAAACCATACGGTCGTGAAATACCTGGTAACAATTGATGACGACGATAACGCAGGCAAAAGAACCCTAAAGATCCGCGACATCCGCCCAATCAACCTACGAAATGATAACTGAGCAAGCCACTTCTCCTCGCTTCCTAGTACCTGCTCTTGTAAAAATAAAACCTGCATCTTCAAACTGTGTACCGTATCCCCGAACAGTAGAAAGAGGGGTGAAATAAGCAGCTGTGCAGAAAGTTACGCGCTTTGACTTGATGAGGCACTTTGCCCGCTTTGTTAATGCGTCAGCCTGCATTGTTAATGCGTCAGCCTGCATTGTTAATGCGTCAGCCTGCATTGTTAATGCGTCAGCCTGCATTGTTAATGCGTCAGCCTGCATTGTTAATGCGTCAGCCTGCATTGTTAATGCGTCAGCCTGCTTTGTTAATGCGTTCCCCTGCATTAAAAACGCTATGCTTTTACGCAAAACTGTACTAAGCATGAAGCTACAATTAGTGGCACGATCAGAGGAAATCGTCTTTTTCTGTTGTCACTATGAAGATACTGGTACTGAATGCCGGATCGAGCAGCCAAAAGAGTTGCCTGTATGAAATTGCAGATGAAGCTCTCCCCAGCCAAGCACCCGAACCCCTTTGGGAAGGGAAAATCAACTGGACTCAAGATCGGGCTGTGGCAGAAATTGAGGTGAAAACTGCTACGGGTGGAACGCTGCAAAAATCAATCTCTGGTGATTCTCCACAGGCGCACCTTACTTATATGCTCAATACACTTAGTCATGGTGCAACCAAGGTAATCGATCGCTTGTCAGAAATCGATGTGGTGGGGCATCGGATAGTACATGGTGGAGAGGATTATCGAGATAGTGTGTTAATTACAGAGGATGTCAAAAAGGCGATCGCTGATCTGTCTAACCTGGCTCCAGCGCATAATCCAGTGGGTTTGGAAGGCATAGAAGCAATTGAACAAATCTTAGGAGATGTCACCCAAGTAGCAGCCTTTGATACCGCATTTCATAGGACTTTACCTGATGCAGCAGCAATCTATCCCGGCCCATATCAGTGGGTAGAGCAAGGTATTCGCCGCTATGGGTTTCATGGTATTAGTCATCAATACTGTTCTCAACGTGCTGTCCAAATTCTCGGTGGAGATGTTGCATCTGAGCGGTTAATTATTTGCCATTTGGGTAATGGTTGCTCTTTAGCGGCGATTAAAAATGGTCGCAGTATTAATACCACTATGGGATTCACGCCCGTAGAAGGATTGATGATGGGTAGTCGTTCTGGTTCAGTCGATCCGGGGATTCTGATTTATTTGTTGCGCCACTGCAATTACTCTGTAGAAAAGTTGGATGAGTTATTAAATAAAGCTTCTGGGTTAAAGGGAATTTCGGGTGTGTCTAGTGATATGCGTGAAGTAAGAGAAGCGATGGCTCAAGGTAATTCCCGCGCTCAACTAGCGTGGGATATCTACGTGCATCGCTTGCGTTCTGCGATCGGCGCAATGCTTACGAGTTTGGGGGGATTAGATGCTTTAGTGTTCACAGCAGGCGTGGGCGAACACTCTTGGGAAATTCGCCAAGCCGCTTGTGAAGCCTTTGGATTTATCGGACTAAAACTTGACCTTGAGAAAAATCACCAGCAGCCTGTAGATGAGGATATTGCTACACCCGATTCAGCAGTACGGATATTGGTTATTCATACTCAAGAAGATTGGGCGATCGCCGAACAGTGTTGGCAGTTGTTAAAACATACTTAGAAAGTCTGATTTAATTTGGGTAACATTGTTTGAATATGTCAACTACTTAATTTTTTTAAATAGTCTGTCACGAGTAATTTTTTCAATGCCTCATACCCAATTTTCAAGCTAGTAACCAACGCATGAAACCTTTACCAATTTGCCCCACTATAAAACTAAAAAACCTTTGTAATAGTGGCCCAAGCAGTGACAACAACAGTAAAAGTAAGAAATCAGTGGGAGTAAAAAGAAAAATACTAGAAGTGACACAAGTTACTCCCCACGCCAGCCAATTGCGATATTGAGAGTTAATAGAAGTCCATCTCGGAAGTTGATTAACAAGCCAATAGCGAATAGTCGCAAATACAAAAGATGTTACTAGCCCAGTAAATATTGATAATGAAAGTGCTAAATTTAATTTCAAAACGAAAAAAGCAGCAGGAAATAGCGAAGCTAGCTCCCAAGCTAATAGATTTAATTTAGTCCGAAAACTGTTTAGTATTTCTTCAATAAGCCAATAATGCACATAAACAATATTTAAACACTCAGGATTTTGAATAAAATCACTCCTGATTTTGTGAATTATGTCGCCATAAAATAATATATTGCTTTGTAAAACAATATCTTGTTCTTTCCAAAGATATAAAGCTGATATATCTTCTCTATAATAAGAATTAAAAGTAAGCCCATTCTGTAAATTCGATTTATTTTGTAATGATTTCCTCCAAAATAAATTTATAAAATTTACTAAAAAGCTATTATCAAATATTTTAAAGCTTTTTTTAGTAATTACTAATTTCTTGTATTGCATACTGTTCTTACTAAAGCAAATCTCATCACTAAAGCAGCTATAGTACCAAAGATAAGCTAGTAATTTTGGTGGAAGATACAGAGAGCAACCTATTTTTCGTGCTTGCTCAATTTGTTTTAAAATTGCATTGTTTAGATAAAAACTATACTGTGCTGACTCAACCTTAATTTCGAGTTCAATCGGAGTACCTTGAGGGATTTGCACAAAGAAAGATAGTTGAACATCAGCTTGATGATCTGTGTGTGTTTTATAAACGTTCATTTCGGGATAATTTGGCGATACTTTGTACAATACCAATCAGAAAATCTAGTGTTCCACGCCATTGTTTTTCTCCAGCCACTACCCCTTCATTATGTATTTTTAGGATTAAATCTCTATCTCCATCAGGTAATTGAAATAGGTTTTTATGGTAACGACTGATAATATCTCCATCTAACTGCATCACAGTTTGAGCATAGATAATATCGATATCTACGCTAGTAATATTCCCACTATTAAGTGCAGCTTTTAGTTCAGACATTTTCCGCAGTGTGCGAATAAATTTATCATTATTCAAAAGTTCTTCAATCTCTCGCCATCTTTGCTGCAAACTTTTTTGATTATTATCTTCTTGATCTGCAACAGGAGTTGGAGCAGGCAATATTGGTCGAGCTAACTTTATGTATACCTCATCAGTTGGAACAATATTTGCTTTATGTTCCACCTGATATTTAAGACGCTCCTGATATTGTATTATCCTGGAATCTGGCTCACTAGTGTCATTACTTTGTTCAAGGAGAATGTAAAAATATTCTCTTTCAAGTTGCGAAAATAGGCTAGTATAACGCTTGCGTAGCTCTTGAGCTTGAGTTTTTTCTGGTTCTGATAAATCGTCTGGATTTGGAATTCCTTTGCTATCAAAGTAGTCTTTGTCGTTTATTGAATAAATCTCTTCATACGCTTGCCAAGCATTAAACTTTGCACCTGTAATTTGCTCCACAACCATTGTATTTACTTCTAAAGCTGTAATATCATCAACTAATCCATGTACAGATGAGACTACTTTTTCTAGCAAATCTTTGGCTTGCTCTTGAATTTTATTAGGCATAGTCAGAATTTCCTTGATTTCTCTAAAGCAAATTAACCTACAGGTTGGGATAAGCTCATATCCTGTAGGTATTTTAGTGTTACTATTAATTAATAAATATCAACTATTATGGTCGGGATAGCAATTGTTGTGAAGTTTTGCGAGATTTCATAATCTCTATAAAAAATCCATACAACTTATGCAAACTTTCTATATTTTTTTGCATAATCTCCCGACTTTCTTTTATTTGACTGAGATGAAATTCACGAAGTTCTGTATATGGGCCACTGCCAACAAATTGACTACCAACTTCATTAGTTATATCACCATCAATTAGATTGATGATAGTATGAATTCGATTACCTGTTTGAGCAATTTGTTGCTCTTGTGGTTGTTGATTGGAGGGGTCTGGAACCCAAGTTGTAATTTCTAGCTCTACAACTTCAACTATTGCTGTTTTAATAGCATCAATAACATCATCAATATTGAATCCTTCTCCTCTAGTATTCAGATTCTTAACTTTTCTTTTAAATTCATTACTTGGTTTGCTAATTTGACTATTATTTTCCACGTTTTCGATGGACTGACCATTAATTTCTGTGTTTTCGTTAAAAGTATTATTTACCATGACATTTTAGAGCTTAAAGATTTAAATATAAACAAAATACAATTTTAGATTATGTCAAAAGTTTTAAGGCTTTTACTAAAAAAAAGTAACTAAAGTCAAAACAACTTAATAATTTAAAAATGTTTTACTAAAAAAAAGTTATGATTTCCTAAAGTCAAATTTATCTTAGAAAAAGAATAATACCATTTTAGATTTTAGAGCTATTATGTTGCAGTGAGTCTAGCACTGCGGTAGGGTTTCCTCTTATCTTAATGTGACGTGATTTTGAAAGAATTATTTAATTAGCTTTTGAATACTTCGTTGCAATGAGGTATAAATTAGCTCCTTTTAGTACATAAAATAAGCTAGATATATTTTTGAGCTAAAAAATATTAGTATAATTTTATACTTAAGTATTAAATAAATTTATTTTATCAACTTATTTTTATTTGGACTAGCAACGCATATACGTGCTAGGGCTGACTTTTTTATACCACCATGTATACAATAATATGACTATAATGATCAAGACAAAGGAAATATGTTGTTATCTCGTCAAGCTTTTGCTACACCTTTTGTAATTTCTATGTGTATTTTAGGAGTTGGGTTGATTCAATTCCCCCAATTGCAAAAATTAATAAATAGAAAACAATCTGCCTCTTTAGAAACTTTAAAAAAAGAAATAAAAGCTGAAAATATCCGTCTAAATTTTCTCGAAAAAACGCCTAGTTTTGGTTATGATAACTTTGTTGCAGATTTGGTATATCTCAATTTTCTCCAATATTTTGGAGATGATGAAATTCGGGATAAAACAGGTTACAGTTTAAGTCCAGAATATTTTAAAGTTATTCTAGAACGCGACCCGCGATTTTTAGCAGCGTATCGCAGTCTTTCGATCAGTACTTCATTATATGCTGGTATGCCAGAACGGGCGATCGCAATATCAGAGAAAGGCTTAAAATCAATATCTCCCTCAGTTCCCAAAAAGTCTTATTATATATGGCGTTATAAAGGAGTTGATGAGTTATTATTTTTAGGCAACGCAAAAGCTGCTCAACAGTCTTTTGCAACGGCGGCAAATTGGGCAAGTAAATTTTCAGATCCAGAGAGTCAGCTTATAGCTAATACTTCCCAAAAGACTGCGGAATTTCTGAGTCGAAATCCTAATAGTAAATATGCTCAAATTTCTACATGGTCAATGGTTTTAAATAATCATGCTGATGAAAGAACTCAGAAACGCGCAATTAGAGAAATCGAAGCTTTGGGAGGAAAAATAGTTACAACTCCTGAAGGCACAAATAAAATTATATTTCCCCCAAAGGATTAAAATAATTCATAATTCGTAATTCGTAATTCGTAATTCGTAATCTTTATGAACAATACTAATGTCAATAAAAGTGGCAGAATCTGATTTTCAAATATTAGGGTGTTTTCCTGTTATTTCTCAGTTGCGCCCGCACCTGGAGCAGGATAATTTTGTAGAACAAGTTCGATATCAAATGAAAGAAGGATATCAACTTGCATTCTTAGAGGTAGAAAAGCAAGTTGTAGCGATTGCTGGATTTCGTATTTCTCATTGTTTAGCATTGGGAAAGTTTTTATATATTGATGATTTAGTGGTTGATGAGTTGAAACGATCACACAGCTATGGTCAACAATTACTTCAGTGGCTAATTGAATATGCCAGAAATCATCAGTGTAAACACCTGAGTCTAGATTCTGGCGTTCAGCGATTTGCAGCCCACAGATTTTATCTCATGCAGCGTATGAGCATTACAAGTCATCACTTTTCAATGGAGTTGTAGCAACAAGCAATTTGGTTGTGACAAATATTTTTTGGTATGACGGCAAATTAATTCACTCTCAAACCCTAGAATTAAACATTAACGATCCGGGTTTACTTTATGGGGCAACTGTTTTTACAACATTGCGGGTTTATGAGAACTCCCTAGACAGTAATTTAACTCATTGGCAAGCACACTGCGATCGCTTACTCTTCTCACTACAATCTTTTGGTTGGCAGCAACCCGATTGGAACCGTCTGCGTCAAGGCGCTCAAATTCTTCTGGCACACTTCCCCGTTCTCAGAATCACCCTCTTTCCCGATGGACGAGAATGGATAACTGGGAGATCATTACCACAAAATTTGACAGAAAAACAAAAGAATGGTATTTCATGCGCTGTTGCCAGTTCAGAATTTTCTCGCTCGCTCCCCTCTCATAAAACTGGAAACTATTTGAGTGCTTGGTTGGCAAAAACTAGCTCAGATGCTCAAGAAGCAATATTAGTCGATGCTCAAGGAAATTGGCTAGAAACCAGTACAGGCAACCTTTGGGGATGGTGCGATCGCACTTGGTACACGCCACCAATAAAGGCCGGAATTTTGCCGGGAATTATGCGATCGCAACTTGTAAACTGGTTGCAAAACCACCAGCAGTCAGTGCGAGAAGAAACTTGGAGCGTCGAGTTAGTCCAGAGATTTGAAGCGATCGCCTACACTAATAGTGTGGTCGAAATTATTCCCATTCATACAGTTCATCTGCCTTCAGGGTCGCTACAATGTAATCCCTACCATCAAAGTTTTCAGCTAATAAGG
Organism: Nostoc sp. DedQUE02; assembly: GCF_034531035.1. NCBI lineage: Bacteria > Bacillati > Cyanobacteriota > Cyanophyceae > Nostocales > Nostocaceae > Nostoc > Nostoc sp. DedQUE02. The sequence goes on from NZ_JAVRBY020000016.1 coordinate 96,678, forward strand.
GAGCTTTTTTTAGTATGACAACCACACCAAATTTGTTATATCTTAAGATAAGTTAACATAAATCTTAATAATCACCTTTTCGAGCAGAGAAGCTAGGCGATTGCGCGAAAAATACCGGAGGATAGACCTTAGTGAATAAAAGATGGAGAAATGCAGGGCTGTACGCGCTGCTGTTTATTGTCGTAATTGCGCTGGGAACAGCATTTTTTGACAAACAACCCCAAAGCAGAGAGACATGGCGATACAGTCGCTTTATTCAAGAAGTTCAGCAAGGCAGAGTAGAAAAAGTCAGTTTGAGTGCAGACCGCTCTACAGCACTGGTTACACCCAAATATGACCCAGCGAAACGGATTGTTACCTTAGTCAACGATCCAGACTTGATTAATACTCTGACTTCTAAAGGCGTTGATATTTCTGTTTTGCCCCAAACCGACGAAGGATTTTGGTTTAAGGCACTGAGCAGCTTATTTTTCCCTGTATTGCTTTTGGTTGGCTTATTCTTCTTACTACGTCGCGCTCAAAGTGGCCCAGGTAGCCAAGCAATGAACTTTGGCAAATCAAAAGCCAGAGTGCAAATGGAACCACAAACTCAGGTGACATTTGGCGATGTCGCTGGTATTGACCAAGCCAAGTTGGAATTAAACGAAGTCGTAGACTTTTTGAAAAACGCCGATCGCTTTACCGCCGTTGGTGCAAAAATTCCTAAAGGTGTGCTGTTAGTTGGCCCTCCTGGTACAGGTAAAACCCTCCTAGCTCGTGCTGTAGCTGGTGAAGCAGGTGTACCCTTCTTCTCAATCTCCGGTTCAGAATTTGTGGAAATGTTCGTCGGTGTGGGTGCATCCCGCGTCCGCGATTTATTTGAACAAGCTAAAACCAATGCTCCTTGTATCGTCTTCATCGATGAAATTGACGCTGTAGGTCGTCAACGGGGTGCAGGTTTAGGTGGTGGTAACGATGAGCGGGAACAAACCCTCAACCAGTTGCTCACAGAAATGGATGGCTTTGAAGGCAACACTGGCATTATCATTATTGCCGCTACCAACCGTCCTGATGTCCTAGATGCAGCCTTATTGCGTCCTGGTCGCTTTGACCGTCAAGTTGTGGTAGACCGTCCCGACTATGCCGGACGCAGCGAAATCCTCAAGGTTCATGCCCGTGGTAAGACCTTGGCGAAAGATGTGGACTTGGATAAAATCGCTCGTCGTACCCCTGGATTTACTGGCGCAGATTTATCCAACCTGTTGAATGAAGCCGCAATTCTGGCAGCACGCCGGAATTTGACTGAAATTTCAATGGATGAAATCAACGACGCGATCGATCGCGTATTAGCTGGGCCAGAGAAGAAAGACCGGGTAATGAGCGAAAAGCGCAAAACCTTGGTAGCTTATCACGAAGCTGGTCACGCTTTAGTTGGTGCTTTGATGCCAGATTATGACCCAGTACAAAAAATTAGCATCATCCCTCGCGGTCGTGCAGGTGGTTTAACTTGGTTTACTCCTAGTGAAGACCGCATGGACACAGGTTTGTACAGCCGCGCTTATCTGGAAAATCAGATGGCTGTGGCTTTGGGTGGTCGGATTGCTGAAGAATTAATCTTTGGTGAAGAAGAAGTTACCACTGGTGCTTCTAATGACCTCCAACAAGTAGCACGGGTTGCTCGTCAAATGATTACCCGATTTGGCATGAGCGATCGCTTAGGGCCTGTTGCTCTTGGTCGTCAACAAGGTAACATGTTCCTCGGACGAGATATCATGTCAGAGCGTGATTTTTCTGAAGAAACTGCTGCCGCTATTGATGAAGAAGTCCGCAAACTTGTAGATGTAGCCTATACACGCGCGAAAGAAGTGTTAGTGGGCAATCGCCACATTCTAGATCAGCTAGCGCAAATGCTGGTTGATAAAGAAACAGTAGACGCTGAAGAGTTGCAAGAAATTCTGTCGAATAACGATGTGACAACTGCTGCGTTTGCCTAATTTAATCAGTAGTTAGGAGTAGAGACGCGATGAATCGCGTCTTTACAAGAGTTAGGAGTTAAGAACAATCCGTAACTTTAAAAGTTTGGGGTAATTCTGGGATTTTTCAGAGTTACCCCAATTCTTTTATTTCTTGGCAAAAGCCCGGCCATGAAGACCGGGCTTTTAATCCGTAATGGGGTTATATTCCCCGGAGGTTCGTTATAAAGTTTCAGTATAAATCGCTAACGCTAATCTGATGATAAAGACTACCACGTGACTATAATCAGTTCCGGAAAATTAGAAAAATTTTTTTAGATACACCAAAATCAAAAGAGCTATAACTTTGACTTCACAAGGTAAAAGATACAATCTAGCTACAATTTAAGAAGTCTGGATTGTGAAAAAATCCCCGAACCCATCATGTTAGAGTACAATCCATTAGCTTGCTTGCCCTCCTCTGAGGAACTGCCCGACTCTGACGATACCCCTGTGGATAATGAACTACAAGACTTAATTCCTAGTTTACTTAAAGCCGTACTGGCAATGGCATGGGCGGATCGAATGGACTGGTTTTTCGGGGCTGATATGGCTGTTTACTATGACCCCAATCTACCACCGATAGTGCCAGATGGATTTTTAAGCCTGGGAGTTGAGCGATTTTTTGATGAAAACCTCCGTCTAAGTTATGCAATTTGGGAAGAAGAAAAAGTTCCTATATTGGTACTGGAAGTAGTATCTCAGACTTATCGCGGAGAATACACTACCAAAAAAAACGAGTACGCAAAGCTTAAAGTCTTGTATTATGTTGTTTATAATCCTACTCGCCGCCGCAAGCAACACTTAGAGGTCTATAAATTAGTCAATAACGAGTACCAATTGCTGTCAGGAAATCCTGTTTGGCTACCAGAGGTAGGTTTGGGAATTGGCATAGAACGAGGAATATATCACGGTATCACGCGAGAGTGGCTGTACTGGTATAACGAGCAAGAACGACGTTTACTAACGCCAGAAGAACGTGCCCAAATGTTGGCACAGAGGTTACGCGAACTTGGTATCGATCCTGATTCTCTCCCGTAATCACTCGAAATCAGGGTAACTCGGAGATTTTACGAATTACCTTGATTGCGATCGCTGCAAAATAATTTATGCATTCTGTCGCACACCTTTCATGCCATCAAATAGATAACTTTCTAAATCTCAATCGGACTAGCGCCTGTGACTGGATACTAATTAGTTGGTTAACTTACACTCTAGATGTCGGTTTCAAAAACAGCCACGCCACAAAGAATGTAGCCGCCGTAAATAGTTGCGTCAAATCCAAAGCAGATAGATAGCCATCTGCAAATGAAGCAATGCTGCGATCGGTAATGCCAAATACCCAAGATGACAGGCCAAATAGCCAAATTCCATTCTTGAGATTTCCGACGAATTCTTTAGAGTCCGATCGTTTTTGATCTTTCATAATCTTCTGTTCCGTTGGTGAACAATCTGGTGATTGATGCTCAATACCTGCCATTAGGAATTTTTTCGGATTCCTGACGCTGAATTTACATTTACTATCTATTAATAATATTAATAAATATTTCACCTACTTGACATCCCTACCTTTAGGTACATCTCATAATGATGACATTCCTTTTTTGGTTCTGTTACCTCCGATAGACAGTAATAGGTTGAATTTTCAGCTTTACAGCGTCAGGTTTGAATACTAAAATCACATGATTTTTAAATAACTATATAAATATTTATTTATGCTTTGTATAAAATACTTCATAGGATAGATGCGCTTCCAAAATCTCTTGATATTTCAATTGTGTAGAGACTTGTAGGGGCGCATAGCTGGCTGTGCGCCCCTACAAGAAAATGAAATACTTATTTTGGAGTAGATTAATTCCTTACTCTTGACTCTTGACTCAGCACTCAGCACTCATCACTCAGCACTCTTCATCTCACCAACTGCGCGGCGGAATTAAAAAATTGACGACACAACCCCTTTGTGACTAAAACTGTTGTCAACAAATTAGCAAAAGCAACCATAAACATAATCAAAATTTCGTAGGAGACAGCATCTAGAGGTTTGACACCAGCTAATAACTGTCCGGTGGTAATTCCTGGTATTGCGACCATACCTATGAGTATCATTTGATTAAGAGTAGGAATCAATCCGGCTTTGATGGCGTCTTTGCGATACTGGCTAACTGCTTGCTCTGGAGTTGCACCTAAGCTTAAATGGGTTTCTATTTCGAGATGGCTGGAATTAATGGTGCTGACCAGACGATCGCCTGCGATCGCAGCTGCATTAGTCGCATTTCCTAAAACTATCCCTGCTAGGGGAATTATATACTGTGGTTCGTACCATCTCTCTGGTTGAACGATTAAGAAGTTGATGTAAAACACTGTCACGGCGGTACTAATTAAAATTGCACCCCACACCAAAGGCAACAGATAAGGAATTTTTGGAGTAATGCGATTTCGTGCGACAATCGCCGTAATTGTCAGCATTATTGCTAATAGCGCCAAAACTGCCCAAGGATTGTCTAAAGCCAAGATGAAATCTAAAATGTATCCCAATACAAGAAGTTGTAAGATGGTTCTCCCAGTAGCAAGGGCTAGGTTCAACTCTAATCCTAATTTTTCCCAGGCAGATAAACCAATGGCGATCGCCATCAATCCCACAGCTATAGCTAAATCCACGAAATCCAGCTTGATCAGATCCTGCATGGGTTCTCTATTTCCTAATGTTTTCTTCTCCAAGCAGTATACACAAGAGGAACTTTGATCCGATGTGTTGGATCTTGGTTGATATATATCACTTTCATCAATTCAAAATTCCAAATGGTACGACCTTAACATGGCAAACACCTAGTATGCCTACTATCTGTAAATTAAATGTGCAGTGGTTTCCCGCACCACAATTTAAGTAAAAACCCTAATAGATGCGTATCTTGGGCGATAGTCTTTTCGTAGCTCCTTTTTGATTAACAATTCAATCAGCAAAAATTGACTGTCGAAGTGCATCCTTTGTATCTCCCGATAAAATGAGAACTCATGATCCAAAGTGTAAATCCCATCCCTGTCTTTGATATCAAGCAGCAATACACCACCATCGAAGCAGAAGTAAGTGCAGCCGTCTTAGAGGTTTTAGCTTCTGGCCGCTATATTGGCGGCCCCTTAGTCGAAGGCTTTGAACAACAATTTGCCGCTTATAATACTGTCACTGAATGTGTGGCTTGTAATTCTGGTACTGATGCGCTCTACTTAGCGTTACGAGTTTTGGACATTGGTGCAGGCGATGAAGTGATTACAACGCCTTTTACCTTTATTGCGACATCTGAAGTAATTAGCGCCGTCGGTGCAAAGCCTGTTTTCGTCGATATTGACGCGACCACGTTTAATTTGGATGTGGAGCGAGTCGCGGCGGCGATTACACCCCAAACCAAAGCGATTATCCCGGTTCATCTCTTTGGACAACCTGTGGATATGACATCATTGATGGCGATCGCTCAGTCTCACAATTTGTCCATAATTGAAGATTGCGCTCAGTCTACAGGAGCAATTTGGGCCGATCAAAAAGTCGGAAGTATTGGACATATTGGTTGCTTTAGTTTCTACCCTACCAAAAATCTTGGTGGTTGTGGCGATGGTGGAGCAATAACGACTAATGACCCTGCGATCGCCACTAAATTGCGAATCCTACGAGATCATGGTAGTAAGGTTCGATATTTACATGAAGAAATCGGTGTAAATAGCCGATTAGATGCTCTCCAAGCAGCCATCTTGCAGATTAAGCTACGTTATTTAGATATTTGGAATTCTCGAAGACGAGATATTGCCAACTATTACTACCAGTTTCTTAGCCAAGTTCCGGGGATTGTCCCGCCCCAAGAATTACCTGAAGGTATTGGGGTATGGAATCAATATACTATTCGCATATCTGGCGAAGGGCGCAATGGTTCTAGTGCTAAATATCGAGATTGGGTGCGTAGTCAATTGCAAGAACAGGGCGTGAGTTCAATGATTTACTACCCCCACCCTTTACATTTGCAGCCAGTTTATCAAAGTCTGGGCTATGAAATTGGGGACTTACCAATAGCAGAGCAAGCTTGCCATGAGGTTATATCCTTGCCTATGTTCCCAGAACTGACACAACAGCAGCAAGACCAGGTGATTTATGCGTTGAAAGATTGTTTGGGGTGAGGGGAGAGGAGGGGCGGAGGGGCAGAGGGGCAGAGGGGCAGAGGGGCAGGGGGGCAGGGGAGCAGGGGAGCAGGGAGCAAGGGACAAGGGGGACAAGGGGGACAAGGGGGACAAGGAGGAATTATTGAATAAATCTTTTTCTGTTATTCCCCGTCTTCCTTGTCTACCCTGTCTCTTTTCAATCTCCAATGCCCAATGCCCCATGCCCAATCCCCAATGCCCTACTTCTCAGTCAGCACTCTTGCAGTCGCTAAGGCTTCTACTAAGCCACGCACAGCAGCAATCATGGCGACTTCGCTATTGAGTTGATTGATGGCGGAACCAACACCAACGCCAGCAGCACCAGATGCGATCGCTAATGGTGCAGTAACGTTAGAAATGCCGGAGGCACATAATACTGGCACTGAAACTACACGGGAAATCTCAAAAGCTGCTGCCAAGGTGGGAGCAGCTTTTTCAATTAATCCTAGAGTTCCGGGGTGAACTGGGTTACTGCTAGTACCGCCTTCGGTTTGGATAATGTCTGCTCCAGCTTTCACCAGTTCTTCTGCTAGCTGTACTTGTCGATCTAGTTCCAGGATGTGGGGAACGGTGACAGATAAGGTAATTTCTGGGAGGAGAGCGCGAGTTTGCTTAGTCAGTGCTAGCACTTCTGGAGCTTCAAAGCGGCGTCCTTGAGCATAGAAAGAATCGAAATTTCCGATTTCAATTAAATCAGCACCAGCTGCCACTGCTTGCACAAATTTATCTGGCTCTACTGCTGATACACAAATAGGTAAAATTGTCAAATTTTTAGCTAGTTGGACTAAAGCTGGATCGGCGGCAATATCGACAAAAGTAGCACCGCCAAATTCAGCAGCTTTGACTGTAGCAGCCACGCTAGCTGCGTCGAAGTTATTCAAACCGCTAATCACTTTGAGAACGCGGCGGTTAGTAAATGCACGTTGGAGTGTGGAATGCATCGTCATAGTTTGGCTTTTGAAGCTACGAAAATTAGGTATATTCTACCGTCCCTCAGTTGATCGGGGACTAAATCTCTACGGCAGTTGCCAAATCTTGATAGTTTTATCCTTACCTCCACTAACCAAAGTTTTGCCATCCGCACTGAAAGCGATCGCATAGACTTCGGCTGAATGTCCATTAAAGGTGTGTATTGCTTCTCCCGTGTTCAGTTGCCAGACTTTTACAGTCTTGTCATCACTACCACTAGCAATATATTCCCCATTTGGGCTGAAGGCGATCGCATTTACATCAGCTAAATGCCCTGTAATAGTGCGTATTTCCATGCCCGTGTCCAGTTTCCACACTTTGATGGTTTTGTCATCGCTAGCACTAGCTAACATCTGACCATCTTGGCTAATTACAACGTCATTCACATCGCCTAAATGCCCCATAATGGTATTTATTTCTTTACCAGTATTCAAATTCCAGACTTTGATAGTTTTATCCTTGCTGCCACTGACAACAGTCTTACCATCTGGGCTGATGGCAACAGCATAAACCCAGTCTGAATGCCCGGTAAGAGTGCGAATTTCATCCCCACTTTCGATGTTCCAAATTTTAACAGTTTTGTCATCGCTGCTACTGGCAAGGTTATGACTTAAAGAGTTAGAGTTCATAGCCAGGGAATTAACTTCGCCTAAATGCCCAGTTAGAGTTGGAATAGACGCCAAGCTTCGTAAAGATATATATCCCCCTAACCCCAATAGCACAACAGCAGCCCCCACCAGCAGGTTACTTTTCCACTGGATTTTCGGCGGTGCAACAGTGGCGATTAAAGCAGATGGTGGTGCAACAGTTGCGAGTAAAGCAGATGGAGGTCTTCTATAGTGACCCATTGATAGCGGCTGTAACCTTGAATTCAAGTCTAGGAGGACTTCATCGGCCGACTGGTAACGCTCCTCGATATTTTTTTGTAACAGCTTACCTAGTACATCTTTTATAGATGCAGATATTGGCAACTTAACGTATTGCTGCCAGGATGTTACCCAGCCGTAGCCCTCTTCAGTCCAGAGTTCAGAGGGGTTAATTCTTGTTAACAGATGAAAGCAAGTCACACCCAAACTGAATAAATCGCTAGCCGGATAAGCACGACGCAGTTTCATTTGTTCAATTGGGGCATAGCCATAGGAACCAATACTCGTGCCTGTATGATGCAAAGAATTTGTTGTTAACTGCTTGGCAACACCGAAATCAATCAGCACTAACTTGCGATCGCTTTGGCGACGGATAATATTTTCTGGCTTAATATCGCGGTGAATTACCTGATGTTCGTGGACAAACTTCAAAACAGGTAATAATTCACTCAAAACTTCCCAAATCTTGTCTTCACTGAAAATTCCTTGTTGTTGTAACTCCTGCCCTAAAGTTTGCCCCTCGATCAGCTGCTGCACCAAATATAAATAGTTATCCTGCTCAAAATAAGCATACAAAGTGGGAATTTGAGGATGTTCTCCTAGCTGTTGCAGACGCCGTGCTTCTTCTTGAAATAATTCCGTTGCCTTATGCAAAGCAGTACTTCCTTGGACTTGGGGTGCTAGCTGCTTAACTACACAATGCTCTTTGAGCTTGTCTTCATCCTCTGCTAAAAAAGTTCTGCCAAATCCGCCACCTCCGAGTGGTTGAATAATGTGGTAGCGGTTTCGTAGCCGTGGTAGTAATCTTGTCCCGCAACTTTGACAAAAATTTATGCCATTAGGGTTGAGGGGCTTTATGCAACTGAGATTGAGGCAGTAGCTCATAGTTAGGCATCTATCACCCGTTGTAATCTATGATAAATACTTCCTGTGCATCCCTTAATATTTCCGATCGCTATCTTGTAAAACTTTGCTCTTGGAGCTTATTGTCCTAATTCAGCTAGATATTAAATTTCTGGTTCTACCCATCTAGCTCTGTAGGAGCTTTTACCATTATCCTAGTCAAACTCTAGAGGCCACAAATCTGCGATTGGTACTTCCCATCCTGGGAGCAGTTCGGGAACTGTTAAAATATCGCCATCACGAAGTATTATTGGCTCTTGTCCAAAATTGTAAACTTCAACAATCCGCTCATCTGGGTTGAGCAAAATTCCTACTTTAGTTCCCAAACTCAGAAATTCTTGAATTTTGGCTCTCAGATCCTCTAAATTATCGCTAGGGGACTTCACCTCTACAGTCAAATCGGGAGCTAATTGAGCAAAAGACTTCGGACTACGACGCAAGCGTTCGGCTAAAACAAATGAAGCGTCCGGTGCGCGCAAATCGGAATTAGGCAATCTGAAACCAGCGCTAGAAGCTGCTGTTCGTCCTAGTTTGCGCGGTCTAACCCAGTTACGTAACTCGGTAATCATGGCAGCAGCGACCTCATCTGATTCGTATCCTGATGGACTCGAAACAATAATATTACCCTTAACTAGTTCCATACGATAGTCAGGATGCTGTTGCTGCATTTGTTCCAAGTCTTCAAGCGTTAGGGACATAAAACCTCTAATGATCGCACGCCTTGTATTTATATTATGGAGACAACAGACCTTTCCAGATGCGATCGCCCCATAAATTCCCTTGACTTTTACGGAATCTGGAAAGGAGAGATTGGTTTTACTAATACCATTTCTTTTATGAGGCTGCGCCAAACTTTTTAACTTCTTATTCCTTTGTGTCCTAACTTGCGGGTTCGCCCTTGGCGTTCTCGATCAAACTTTATTTTCTACCACTATGATTTCAGATACCAAAGCTATTTTTGATACCCTGGCTAACGAAGCGCCTACCATCGACTGGAACCGAATGCTGACCGAAATTCTGGCCGCTTTCGACTGTTCTACAGGTACCATCCACACTCTAGATCGGGACAGCCAGTTATTGCACCTAAAAGCTTACCAAGGCATTCCAGAATTCCTGTTGCCTAAAATGACAGTAATTCCCATTGGTAAAGGGATGGCCGGTGTCGCCGCCGAACGCAAGCAACCCGTACAGATTTGCAACCTGCAAACCGACGAATCGGATGTGGCTAGACCGTCAGCAAAAGAAACCAAGGTAGAAGGTTCTATCGCAGTGCCGCTAATGCTGAATGGCCGATTGTATGGTACCTTGGGCATTGCCAAGCCGATTAGCTACGAATTTACTCCCGAAGAAGAAGAGACACTGATGGAGATTGGAGAGGTTATTAGCCGGAAAATCGTCAGCTAAAATCAACTAGCGACTAAATCTTTTAAGACTCTTTCTTTAACAAATCTCTACAGTTTTCTTACCAAGAGGTATCTAACCAGGAAAATCTGTCAATATTGCTCCTCTAAGAATTTCTTGTCTCCCTGATTCCCCTAACTTTCCCCTCGCATATAAAAACTTCAACTGGTGGTATAAACAGCTAATTTGCACTAAATTCACACCTGCTGCTTGGGCTTTCCGTAATGGGTTGCTGAAAATTACTTCTACTTCCAACGGGCGATTCGTCGTAGTCAATTTTCATATTAGAACGTTAAGGCGTCATTTTGACAGTATAATAGAGCATTGTTTGAATGAAGCGATCGCTAATAATTCGCCCATAGCTTTTTGCCCCCACCGCTACTTCATACATCAACTGTTCGACTAACTCGCGGGTATACTTATACGTTTTAATATAACGGAATTTTCCTAGAAACATCATAAGGTGATGTCTTAGGGGAGTACGCCTCTAGGCGTAGTTTATTCACCACTTGATTTTAAATTTATTTTGTTTAATAAAACTTAAAAGAGGTTTATTATCCTTTAAAATCTTTTGCAGATATTTAGGTAAGATATATGGCTGATATTGTTGAGATTGCAGTTACGGCTGAGTCGTTTAAAACACTGGTGGCGGCTGTACAAGCTGCGGGTTTAGTAGAAACTTTAAAAAGTCCTGGGCCGTTCACTGTCTTTGCACCAAATGACGATGCTTTTGCCAAGTTACCTGCGGGAACTATCCAAACTTTGTTACAGAATATTCCCCAGCTAACGCGGATTTTAAAGTATCATGTCGTTCCAGGAAAGCTGCTACGGGCTGATTTGGCACAACTGGGTACGGTTAATTCTGTGGAAGGTTCACCCATTAAAATTGATTCTTCTGATGGTTTTGAAGTTAAAAATGCCACAGTTTTAGCAGCAGATATCGAAGCTGATAATGGTGTGGTACACGTTATCGATACGGTAATTTTACCAGGTTAATTCAGCTAGGGTGGGTATTTTCCACCCTACTTATCTAAAATCTTTATAATTAACTAACTATTGGTACTATTAAAACGCAACTCAAAAGTTTAGTTTGTGTTATGTTTGCAATGTGAGTACTCACTGTTATGTTAATATAAATTTCGTTGTTTTAAAATAAATTAAATTCTTAAAAAGCCAACATCTATCCCAGGAAATTAATGCTCGATTTTAACACCTTAGCTGAGTTCTCTCGTGGCAACTGCGTAAGCATTTGTGCATTTCTCGTACCAGCGAACTTACTTGTCACAATTTTAACGATGAGCCTAGTTGCCTTACGTCGTCCATCGCCTCAAGTGTGGCAATCTGCTGGAATCGCTAGCTTTTTCGCTTCTGTAATGATACTGCACGTATATACTTGGTTCATGATTGGTGTGGTGATGGCTCCTACTTATATCTTGATGTGGCTAGCAATCACTTGTTTGGTGACTAATTTGGCAGCAATTCTTTTTCAAAGACGCTACAGTAACAGTCCTAGTCTTTCCAATTGAAATCTATAGGTGATATTTTAGACCTCTCCATTCATGCTCAAGGATGGCATATAGCCAAGAATCTCACCATTCTCCCTTAATCCAATGGTGTTCTCGCAAATACCCTTCCTGCCGCATTCCAATTTTTTGTATAACTCTTACTGAGGCAATGTTTTCTGGGTGACAAGTGGCAAAGATGCGATGTAAGCCTAACTCCTGAAAACCGAATGATACAACTGCTTTTACAGCTTCAGTTGCATATCCTTGTCCCCAAAAGTCCTTAGTGAAAGAGTATCCAATAGAGCTTATTAGAGGCTATTTGATTGTCAGGGGCCAAAAGTCAAGTAACACACAACTTCAGCATTAGCAGCGTATTGATGAACCCCTGACCAATCTGATTTTACAAAGTCTCGCAGTATAAGACGTTTGGTTTCTAGTGGTATCATTTGGGAAATTCTGCACGTAATTGATTGACTACCCGATCTAGTCCCACAGAATGGGCGGCTTTGAACAATAAACGATCGCCTGTTTGCACAAATGTCTTCAACCTAGCCACCAACTCGGCATGAGTTGCAAAGCACTCCGATGGGATACCCTCGGCACTAAGAGCGATCGCTTCGGCATCTTGTCCATCTACCAAAACCAACAAACCGTCTAGATTCAACTTTCGTACTGTTTCTCCCACTCGCTGGTGTAACTGCTGCGATCGCTCTCCCAATTCTTTCATTGCACCCAATACGGCAATCTTCCGCTTTCCGGGTGTCTCTGCCAATAATTGCAACGCTGCAATCATAGCTTCTGGTGCAGCATTATAAGTTTCATCTAAGATTACCACATCATTGGGTAAGGTAAATCGCTGCGATCGCCCTGTAGGCATATCTACGATTACACCTGTTTTTAAGGATGCCCAATCAATCCCCAACACCTTTGCCACTGCTAAAGCTGCCAAGAAATTAGTCGCATTATGACGGCCAGGTAAAGGTAGAGGTAATTGGATTCCTGCGACTTCCACCTGGTCGTTATCAATTAACTGCCCTTGAATATCTCCACCAGAAAAGCCGTAAGTCAAAACTTCTCCCTGCCAAAATTTTGCCGCCGTGGTCATTAATAAAGGATTGTCGTGGTTGAGAATTGCCACACTATCAGCAGGCATTTCGACTAACAACTCACATTTTGCCTCAGCGATCGCTTCTTCGGAACCGAGTAACTCAATATGTGCCGTCCCCACATTGGTAATCACTCCAATTGTTGGCCGCGCTATTTGCGTCAGTTCGGCAATTTGTCCCCTACCCCGCATCGCCATTTCAATCACGGCGTAGTCATTTTCAGCACCAAGTTCTAGGAGAGTTTTCGGAACACCGATTTCGTTATTGTAATTTCCATAAGTTTTGTGAACTCGTCCCTTTGTTCCTAAAACTGCGGCGATCAATTCTTTAGTTGTAGTTTTACCCACCGAACCGGTGACACCAATTACAGGAATATTAAAGCGATCGCGCCACCATCGGCCAATTTGTTGATATGCCTTGAGAGTATCTTTTACCTGTAATACAGGAAATCCCGGATTTTCGTATTCAAAATCTACGATTGCAGCTATTGCCCCCTTTGCGATCGCAGTTGGCACAAATTCATGTCCATCAAACTTATCGCCTCGGAAAGCGACAAATACTTCACCCGGCTTCAAGGTACGGCTATCTGTTTGGATACCGCTAGTTACTTGTGTTAAAGCAGTTTCAGATAAGTTTACAGAATGGGCCAAAATAACTTCAACCAGTTGGGTTAGGGTGGCAGAACAACGCATAACTAATTTACAATTTTATTGTTCAAAATCATAAAATCGAATTATGACATAATATTGTTTAAATCAGATAATTTATACGATCAATGTAGAGACGTTGTAATGCAATATTTTTCAACGATATGGAATTATCGCAAATAAATAATCAAAAAATAGTGGCAAAGAAGCTTAACTTCCCTGCCACGCTTTCTTTATAAGCTACTTATAGAGTTTAATCAGCTAAGGACAATGGGCATAAAAAGTTATGTTCTATCACCCTATGCGCGATTTTTAATCAAGATTACTTGCATAATTTGTATTGCTATCTCACTAGAAACCCCTAAAGCTTGATATAAATCATTTAAGAAGTTTTTTTCTTCTTCAGGTACAATACCTTCAGCTAGGACTAAATCGGTCGCTACTGCAAAGGCTGCTTCCCGCAAATCTTGAGATAGAGAATCTTTTGCTGCATTAAACAAAGCATTAAAGCCATCACCCTGGAGAATGCCCAAGATTTTGTCAAATAGCCTGTTTATCATTTCATTAGGATAACTTTTAAAAAGTTTCATCCGGGACAGCACAGAAATGATAGAATTTGTTTGCTCAACAGAAATATAACCGTCTGAAGCAGTTGCCGTCAAGATAATGACAGCAAAAGCTTCTGCTGGATTGAGTGCTGCTTGGGTTTGGCTTTCTGTGCCCAACACAGCGTCGAATAGACCCATTGTAGTAGCTCCTTGGTTAGAGTCCCAACAGCGTTACAGCGACCCGTATGTTTGGTAGATTTACAGGTAAGACTGTAATGCTATAAGACTTTCATCCCTTAGTGTTCCCAGGATTTATTCATGGCGAACAGTTGTACCCAATGGTTTTTGGCAAGAACTACATTGCCATCTGTAAATTTAGCGTTCTCCTGTCTTTTCTATTGTCTCAATTACCGCCAAACCTATACCAGAAGCTGCTATTAACAGTACTACCGATATCAAATAGGCGTTGGTCAGCATTTGTAAAGCTTCATCGAAAAAAATATAGGTGGTCATTGCTTCACCTTTTGAACTTTGTGCTGCTAGTGCTTTTTATTTCTCCACACCCGGATAGGTGAATTTCGTTGAGAAAGTGCTAGCAATTGCATCTTAACAAAACTTTAGCTCTTTCATAACCCTGCTTAAAATTTTTCTTTCTGAAGATTCAATGAAGTTTATAAAAAAGCGATGGGGAATGGGGCATCCCTTCTCTGCGAGACGCTACGCGTAGCTTGCTTCCACGAAGTGGTAGGGCTTACCTCGGCTCCGGCTCGGCACAAGTCGCTCAGGGCAAGTGGGCATTGGGTACAAAAGGCAAAAGGGTAGCGGGGAAAAACTTACTGTAACTTTCTTAGAGATGAACTGAATTGTATTGAGTAGATGCCCACCACAAGGCTTGCCACAAGCATCAAAACTTCTGACGCCAAGGGCGATCGCTGCCTCGAAACTCAGCATTGAGACGAGGAAAGCTTAGACTAAACAACGTCCAATCGTCGCTACAACTGATTGAGAAAGAGTATCAAAGTCATAGCCACCTTCTAAGCCAAACAGAATTTTACGAGTTACCCCTAAACAATAATCAGTAAACAAAGCATAGTCTTCTGGCTGCAAATTGATACTTGCCAAAGGATCTGCCGCGTTGGCATCGTAACCAGCACTGACAATTAGTAAATCTGGTTGAAAGTTGGCTAAAAAGGGTACTACCTTGTTTTCAAACAACGGCTGATATACTGTAATATCGCTACCTGGGGGTACAGGCAAGTTGAGGACATTATTGTGAAAGCCGCGTTCTGTAGCTCTCCCAGTACCAGGATAACAAGGGTACTGGTGTAACGAACAATAAGCAATTTGTGGATAAGTTTCGACAATGGACTGAGTACCATTACCGTGATGCACATCCCAATCTAAGATGGCGACATGATTAACTCCGGGTTGTTCGAGGGCAAATAAAGCGGCGATCGCGGCATTAGAAAATAGACAAAAACCCATCCCCGCATCACTTTCAGCGTGATGTCCTGGGGGACGCGCTAGTACAAAAGCTGGATTAGCCGACTTTAACACAACCTCAACTCCATCCAACCATGCACTGACTGCCAACAATGCCACATCATAACTGCGTGGGGAAACTGGCGTATCTCCATCCAAAGGGCCACCGCCACTAGAGGCGATTTGCCAAAGTTTTTTGATGTATGCTGGGCTATGAGCTTGAACCAACGAAGGCATTAGTGAAGGCTGTTCTGATTCTGGTGTAGGCGATCGCCAGGTGATTTGATCTGCAAATGTAGCTGCTTTTAGGGCATTTGCGATCGCGATCAAGCGTTCTGGTTTTTCAGGATGGTATTTTCCAGTCTTGTGATCTAAAAATTCGTCGGAATAGATGACTGGCAGCATAGAATGATAAAGGTTGGCAGCAGAGACACTGAATGTTATTGTATCCTCACTAGTACAAACAGTTTTTCTTTAAACATTTGTTGAAAATAAATATGCGTTATCCAGAAACCTTGTAGATACGTAGCATTGCTACGTCTTGCTTTTTTGAAGATATCTTTTGTACTAGAGTGTTGGTCGTTTACTTTCAAGGATTTCTGTTGCTTTTTGGGCCGAAAGCGGTCGGTAGAATAAATAGCCCTGTACATCCTCACAGTTGATAGATTTTAAGAACTCCAATTCCTCTTCCTTTTCTACCCCTTCAGCCGTCAACTTCAATCCCAAACTGTGTCCCAAGGTAACTATAGCCTGGATAATATGAGCTACTTTGACATCCTGTGTCAAATTTTGAATGAAAGATTTATCTATTTTCAGATTGTGGAGTGGCAAAAGCTGTAGGCGCGAGAGCGAGGAATGACCTGTACCAAAGTCATCAATGGAGATATAAACACCCATTTGCTGTAGATTCTCTAACACCGTTCTGGTAAAATCTAAGTCCTCAATGGCTGTGGTTTCCATAATTTCTAATTCTAAAAAGCGCGGCTCTAGACCGGTTTGTTCTAAAACTGTGGCTATAGTCTGCACCAATTTGGGTTGGCGGAACTGCTTAAGAGAAAGATTGACAGCGATCTTTATGGGTGGAAATCCTTGATCTTGCCAGATTTTATTCTGAATACAAGCCGTCCGCAGCGTCCATTCGCCGATGGGGACAATTAATCCACTTTCTTCAACCAGGGGAATGAAGACACTGGGTGCAACCAATCCCATCTCTGGATGCTGCCAACGCAATAGAGCCTCCATACTGGTAATTTCTCCTGTGGCAATGTTCACACGAGGCTGATAGTACATCGTAAATTCATTGCGTTCTAGGGCATAGCGCAAGCTCTTTTCTAAAGTCAGGAGTTCAGGATTTTTAGCACTCAGGGAAACACTGTAGAATTGGTAGTTATTCCGCCCTTTGTCTTTGGCGTAATACAAAGCGGCATCTGCGTGCTGGATTAGGGTTTCGGCATCAGGACTGTTGTTATCAAGCAACGCAATACCGAGGCTAGCTGTTACATAAAGTTCATGTCCTTGGAGATGAAAAGCATCCTCTAAGGCTTGTAAGATTCTCTGCGCCACCAAAGTTACCTCTTCAATATCATTGACTCGCGGGAGTAAGATAGTGAATTCATCGCCTCCCCAACGAGCTACAGTGTCTCCGCCTCTGAGCGAGTCTTTTAATCTTTGAGAGACACTTTGTAATAATTGGTCTCCCAGAGTGTGCCCCAGAGTGTCATTAATGACCTTGAAGCGATCCAGGTCAAGGAAAATCACAGCTAAACTTTCGCTATTGCGAGTGGCGTTGAGCAGAGTTTTACTGAGCAATTCATTAAATAGTAAGCGATTCGGCAACCCTGTTAGCATGTCATGGAGGGCTTGATAGCGAATCTTTTCTTCTACTTGCTGACGCTGCTGCGTACTAATGATACTGGCGGCCATTGTCAAAAGGGTAGATTCTTCATGCCTAGACCAATGACGCTCAAAGGTGCAGTCTGCCAAGCCAAGATACCCCCAGAACTCATTTTCCAAGCGAAGAGGTACCAAGAGAAGAGATTGAATGCCATCTCGAATCAGTAATTCTTGTTCAGCGACAGGAAATTTTTGAGTGAGTCCGCTAATCGACTGGCCACTAGAGAGAACAGTGTACCAACGGGCTAATCCTGAAGCTTGATAAGGCTGATTTTGCCAATGATGGTGGGTAGATTCAATAAAAGAGTGCGTCCATTCAAATCGTAGGCTGACTGCTATTTCACCTGTAATAGGATGGGGATGGTTTTGAAAGAGATAGGCACGATCTGCCTTGGCAGCTTCACCCAGTACAGCTAGAGCTCGATCAATACCAGTTTCATAATTCATTTCCCCTAGCAAATAATTGGCAGCTTCGGCAACTGCCTGTAGCAAGCGATCGCGCTGGCGCAGTTCGGCTGTAGCTTGCTTTTGCTCTGTAATATCCCTAACAATAAAAGTTCTAATTAAATCACTTTCAGGAAGGTAGAGAACGGATTGTTCAAAAACTTCCGTGCCTACTTCCACCTCCCGCACAAAAGGATTTGTTTCTAGATTGTTAACTCCACTCAGAAGTCCTGTTAAAATAGGATGTTTCGTCCCAACTTCCCGAAGCTTGGGAAACTTAAGAGCTGCGGCTGGATTGAGATAAGTAACTGTTCCCTCAAAATCCATCTCAATAATTGGATTGGGGATGAGTTCAGGGAAGGATGCTAGGCGGGCTAAGGCGGATTCACTAGCCGCTTCAAAGCTAGGATCGACAGCTAAAGTTTGAAAGGGATTGGCAGGACTAGCTTGCTCTGAAAGAAAACCAGATAAATCTTCAACATCAAAAGATTCCGAAAATACTTGTTCTGAAATATTGGAAATAGCATAATATTTAGCCTGAGCTTGATTACTGCCAAAGGCAATGATATCTCCATGCCTGAGATTATGAGAAAAGCATTTACTACCATTTACAAATAAGCCATTAGTACTTCCTTTTCCTTTATAGTTGCCATCAATTATTTGGAAGCCATATTGGTCAGTTTCTGGAACAGTTACTCGCAATAAAATTGCATGTTGCATTGATACTGACCGGGAAGCCAAGACAATAGTATTTGCGGAATGCCGCCCCAGCGAATAAGTATTTTCTCGCAAAGGGATAGTTCGCCGCCCTTGCAGGTCTTGAATAACCAACAGATGGCGTATTTTTTCCCGCTCATTTTCTTGCATGGTTGTTCCTCAAATTCTCATATTTTTATGTCTTAATCTGAAAAATAGTACCCCAAAAGTACAGCTTGAAAGTCTTAAATTCTGGGAAAATTTGCTCAATAAAAGTTCTTATCGTGTGCGTAGGTGTACCCCACCGCAGGCATCCTAAAATTGCTATGAGGGTGCAAACTAGCCCTGTTCTCAATGATTGACCTTTTGGAATAAGATGGCTAATTGTTCAATCAGTTTTTGCGGTAGAAGTTCTAGCTGATTTCTCCACTCATACATAAGTTATAAACTTTATCCCTTCGTCTATATCATCCAACCTTGTCTTTCTTAGGATACCCAGATTAACAATTCAAAATTCATGCATTCAAAATTGCACCCTTACAGAGAAGCGAGCTACGCACAGCCTCAAACTTAGGCAATCAGAAGAACAACTTCTAAATTTTAAAAAGGATTATAGAGCAAGCTAAAATACAGACCATTTTCTTGTAATGTTCTGTCATTTGAGTTAACAGATACTAAAGGAATACCCCAGTCAAGACGAACGGTGAAGCGATCGCCCTGTGCCCAACGCAACCCCAAACCAACAGCAGCTAAAGTATTAGGGTCGGGATTCTCTCTACCAGAACTATTCCAGCCAACACCAAAATCCACAAACGGAACAACCTGTAAGATGCTATTTATCTGCGGTAAGCGCAGAATCGGTACTTGAACTTCCGCAGAAACAAAAGCGCCATTATCCGTTAGCAGGTAATCTTGACGGTAGCCGCGAATACTATCCTGCCCACCTAAGCCAAATTGCTCTATAGGCAAAAGTGTTCTAGATGCGAGTTGCGTATTTAAACGAAGTAATAGTAAGGTTTCAGGAGCTAAAAGGCGTGCCCACTGCGCTTGCCCTTGCCAAGCAAAAAAACGGCTATCAGGAGGATCTTGATTAACTGTGGCATTCAACACATCTATGCCTAAATTGAATTGAGAACGCAAGGCGATGACTTCATGGCTGTTACGACTCGTCCATTCTTGAAAAAATCGCAACGCAGATACCCTAGTGCGTCCCTGTTCATCAGCACCAGGCGAAAGTAGAGAGGGAGAATACCCATATCTCTGTAAGTTCCACGAGATATCACTTTCGCGTCGCGAGGCTGTTAAGCCAAGAGCTAATTCTTGTGTGGGAGTTTGAACTATGGGCTGGCGGAATGTCACTTCGTAGTAGCGAGATGCGGATTCGATATCTAAAGATTTGAAATCAGGTTCAATGACATTACTCGATGTAGTGCCATAGTTGAAGGTAAGCGTTCCGTTGCGGGGATTGAGAGGCAATGTGTAGCTGGCATCAAAAGAGTTGCTACCATCAGTATTGGTGTAGCCTAGACTCAGACTATCTCCCAATCCGAGTAAGTTGGCTTCATTCAATCGTAATCCGCGTCGGAAACTGCCAACACTAGGCGATCGCCCATTATCAAGAATTATTTGGCTACTAAAAGTTTTTGCCTCACTGACTTTAACTTCTAACAGACTCGTACCCGTCCGCGATCCTGCTGAGAGTTCAGCACTCACGTTTTGAATCAAAGGATTAAGTTGCAAAAGTTGCAGTGCTTCTAGTAGACGCTGGCGATTGAGAGGCGGTGATGTCGCTATTGCTAGTCGGCTACGGATATAATTTGGATTCAATCGCCGAGTCCCAGCTACCTGGATATCTTCTAATTTACCTTCGACCACCTGAATTTTGACAACACCCGATTTGATTGTTTGGGGTGGAATATAAGCACCAGAAGTAATGTAACCATTTTTGACATATAAATCAGTAATTTTAGAACGTGCTTGATACACTTCAGTCAGCGAGATCGGTCGTTTGGTAAATTCAGCAGTTGCTTTAGCTAACTCTTGGGCACTGAAGACTGTGCTACCAACAACTTCAAACCGTTCAACAACAATAGTTTGAGGAAAGTTGCCAGGGAGTGGTTCTTCAGGTGTGGGAGTTGGGGCAGAGGGTGGAAATAGTTCTGCTGGTGGCGGGAGTGGCTGTGGCAATACAGGTAAAGGAAGTGGCGAAGGTGGAGGTGGTTGGACATCCTGTGGTGGTGGAATTTGTTGTGATAGGATGAAATTACTAGTTGGTAATTGTGTAGTATCAACAGCCTGAGCTTTCAGTGGACTTAAAGATGTACTGCTAAGTAATAGAAACATACTCAACGGTAAGCAGGACAGTATAAGATTCAGAGGGCATTTATTAATCATCGCACTGGACTATTTTTGTCAGCTTCAGATGTGAATCTTACTTCATCTTTTGTCGCTAAAGTTGATATCTTGAGCAAATCTCAATTTAAAAGCTAAATCATCTGGTGATTGCAGACTTACAGCAGTTTCCATATATTTAGACCACAATTACGAGACCTAACCCCCAGCCCCTTCCCTACCTCTCCCTAACCCTCTCCTACGAGGAGAGGGAAGCAGAAAAGCTTTTGTTGCTGGAAGGGAAGAAAATCAAAGCCTCTCTCCTTTTAGGAGCTACGGTGTACACACAAGTTTTTTAAATTGCAATGGCATTGCATCGGCTGACAATGGCATTGCATCGACTGACAATGGCATTGCATCGGCTGACAATGGCATTGCATCGACTGACAATGGCATTGCATCGACTGACAATGGCATTGCATCGACTGACAATGGCATTGCATCGGCTGACAATGACATTGCATCGACTGACAATGGCATTGCATCGACTGACAATGGCATTGCATCGGCTGACAATGGCATTGCATCGGCTGACAATGACATTGCATCGACTGACAATGGCATTGCATCGATTGACAATACTATTTTCTCTCGTTCCGATACTTTCCTATGAGAATAAGTCCTATCGTGTCCGGTTAAAGACTTATTATTTAGACCGCAGGGAGCATACTTCGACTGCGCTCAGTACAAGGGGAGCAGCGAGCAGGGGAAAAGAGGCTTTTATGCTTTTTGCACAGATGCGGGAATTATAACTAATACCATTTTGCAATTATATGTGGTATTTCTCCCCCTGCCTCCCCTGCTTCCCCTGCTCCCCCTGCCTGTCAAAACTAATATTTTTGAACGCAACTTGGT
>NZ_JAVRBY020000017.1:0-117926 GCF_034531035.1 Nostoc sp. DedQUE02
ATTTTCAGTTTTTTTTTTTGCCATTTTGTATTTGATTGGTTTTTTTTAATTCCTTTTCGTGTTTTGGTTAATTGGGTATGGTGGGGCCCAATTATGGGTATATGGGGGGGGGTAAAGGGGAAAGAAAAAACCTTTAACCTTTACCCTTTAACCTTTTCCCCAAACCCAATTCCGAGTTAAAAATGGACAAAGCGAGCAGTATTGGGGTTGAGGGAGAGGTTCTTCCAGGATTAATGAATCGGTGTTCTAGGAAGGTGTAGTAATGTTAGAAGAATTTGATGTCAGCAATCTTTCCTTGCTTGATTTATTCAACATGGAAGTAAAAGCTCAAGTTGTGGTATTGAACGATCGCCTGTTGGCACTGGAAACTAAGCCCGATCCCCAACCAGAACTGGCAGCTTTAATGCGGGCAGCCCATTGCATCAAAGGCGCTGCGCGAATTGTCCAAATCGATCCGGCTGTCAACCTTGCTCACGTCATGGAAGACTGCTTTGTGGCGGCTCAAGAGGGAAAAGTTACCTTAACTGCCGATCGCATTGATGTATTGCTGCAAGGGGTAGATATGCTCTTGCGGATAGCTCAAATGGTTACAGCCAACCCAAATTTACAGCTGTTAGAAGATGTTGGCATTCAATCATTGATAAGTGCGATCGCTAATATCCTAACTCCAGAGGCAACCTCTACAGAAATTCATCCCCTAATCACAACAGCGCAGTTAGAAGACAACCAACAGACAATCCTTATTTCCCCATCCCCATCAGAAGAACTGGGCATCACCCAAAATCGGGCGGTGCGAATGAGTACTGAAAATTTGAATCGCTTAATGGGTTTAGCAGGAGAGTCTTTAGTTGAGGCGAATTTATTAGAACCATTTGCGAACTCTTTGCTGAAACTGAGAAGCAATCAGGGGGAATTGTCCAATCTGCTGGAGAAGTTACAAGAGTTATTGGGCAACTATCATCTGAATGGGCAAATTAAAGAAACCTTGAGTGCAACTCATCAAAAAGCTCACGAATGTTACCAGATGATCGGCGATCGCCAAAACGAACTAGAACAATTTTCTCAGCGTTCTGCTAATCTTGCCCAGCGCTTATATCAGGAAGTTATTGCTACTCGAATGTGTTCCTTTGCGGATGGGGGACAGGGATTTCCGCGAATGGTGCGCGACTTAGCTAGACAATTGAGTAAACGGGTGAAACTGGAAATCGTTGGTAAGTCTACTTTGGTAGATCGAGATATTCTAGAACGTCTGGAAGCTCCCTTGACTCATATCCTGCGGAATGCGATCGATCATGGCATTGAATTGCCCCAGGAACGTCTAGCAGCAGGAAAGCCAGAAGAAGGAATTATTCGGATTGAAGTTACCCATCGCGCTGGAATGCTGTTTATCACCGTTGCAGATGATGGACGGGGAATCGATATCGAGTTTTTGCGCCAAGTAGTCATCAGCAAACAACTGACAAACCCGGAAATGGCAGCCCAACTTACCGAAGTTGAGTTGATGGAATTCTTATTTTTGCCTGGTTTCTCCACAACCCAAACTGTCACCGAAATTTCGGGTAGAGGTGTGGGGCTGGATATCGCCCATAGCACAGTGCGGGAAGTTGGCGGCACGCTGCGGGCGGTTTCTGTGTTGGGAAGGGGTATGACCTTTCACTTGCAGTTACCGCTGACGCTATCCGTGATTCGCACCCTGTTGGTAGAAATTGCTGGCGAACCTTATGCTTTTGGGTTAACGCGCATTGAACAGGTGTTGATATTATCGAAGTCTAAGATTGCTGTATCGGAAAATCGCCCATTTTTCCTGATGAATAATCAACCTGTGGAGTTGATTTTGGCAAGTCAAGTTTTAGAGTTAGCCTCGCCTGCGGTGAATGTAGAATCGTTATCAGTGATTGTGATTAGCGATCGCCTCAATCGTTATGGATTAGTTGTAGATCGGTTTCTCGGTGAATGCAATTTGGTTGTCCGACCTTTAGATCCTCGCCTTGGTAAAGTCCCAAACATTAGCGCCGCCGCCCTGATGGATGATGGTTCTCCAGTATTGATTGTCGATGTTGAAGATTTGGTACGTTCTATTGCGAAGGTGTTTTCTAGCGGACAACTTTCTCAGGTAAATCAGTCTGCTCATCACGCAGTTACCAAAACTTACAAGCGAGTGTTAGTGGTGGATGATTCAATCACTGTGCGCGAAATGGAGCGCAAACTTTTGGAAAACAATGGTTACAAAACAGAAGTGGCGGTTAATGGCATTGATGGTTGGAATGCAATCCGCAGCGGCGATTATGACTTGGTAGTGACAGATATTGATATGCCCCGAATGAACGGTTTTGAACTCACCAGCCAGATAAAAACTCATGCCAAGTTGAAGCAAACACCTGTGATTATCGTTTCTTACAAAGACCGGGAAGAAGACCGACTGCAAGGATTAGAAGCAGGTGCAGACTACTACTTAACTAAGAGCAGCTTTCATGACGACACTCTGTTAAAGGCGGTGATTGATTTAATTGGTGAGGCTTGATAATAATTCGTAATTCGTAATTAAGAAAGTAAGATTTTAGAACTAGCACTTTCAAGGTGACGAACGAAGATACGTTGTTTCAGTGCTACCATTTTGAATCCTCCGCTCAGATTTTGGGCTTTTTAAATGTTGAAATTACCAATTTTCGTTCCAAATTTCACCACCTTGAAAAAGCTGAATCTAGGACTTACGCATTGACAAAAAATCTCATCCATCTCCTTGTACTGTCTGTCTAGTAATCAGGATTCTTGCCGAATTTGGTTTCTGATAAAAAGTTGTTCTGCATTAAGTAGGATGACTAGTAGCCCTACAGATGCTCTGGCGATTGCCGGAGTTGTCCAGTTGTGATTCACCAGGTCGGGGATGGTTATAACAAGCATCAATACAATGATGAATATTGGTAGAATCATGACAATATTCCGATCCCAAGCAGGTTGATCGCGCAGTCTCGCTTCGCTTTGTAGTACGCGATTACGCCAAAATGGAAAAGTACTTAGGACAGAGGTAAGGTATAACAGTCCAGCATTAATTAGCAGAATTGTTTTAACGTTTGGAGTGATGTCAGAATTTCCAAAGAAGATCGCTGTTAGGCAAGCTCCCGCTGCTAGATACAGAAAAGTAAACAGGGTAAAGTGCTTCATTGGTTACTCCTTATGCTTTATAAACTGGAGTTTTGACTATATGGCAAAGGCATTTAAATTATATAGGACTAGCCCTTTCAAGGTGACGAACAAAGATACATTGTTTCAGTCCTACCATTTTGAATCCTCCGCCGAGATTTTGGGCTTTTTGAATATTGAAATTACCAATTTTCGTTTTAAATTTCACCACCTTGAAAGGGCTGATCCTAGATTTAATCTGGGTTTCTATCTGTTGTATTTGTCGCGTTATTTTGGAGAAATGTCATAATTTGTGAGAATTGCGATCGCTAACGATATGTTCATGGCTGTAGAGGTACTGCGGCGGGCTGTGGTAAAAATCCCAGGTTACAAGCTGGCGTGGGTTGCCTACGATGGTGCGGAAGCTGTGAGTAAGTGTGCAGCTGATACTCCTGACTTGATTTTGATGGATGTGCTGATGCCCAGTATGGATGGAGTAGAAGCTACACGGCATATCATGAGGCAATCTCCCTGCGCGATTGTGATGGTGACAGCTAGCGTTAATCGCTATGCAGCCAAGATTTTTGAAGCAATGGGCTATGGAGCCTTGGATGCCATCAATACGCCAATCTTAGGTGATGATGGGCTACTAAATAAAATTGCCACGATCGCCCGTTTAATTGGCAAATCTTCATATCGGCGATCGCCACCTGTCCATCACTCAAAATCACTTCCACCTCTAATCGTTATCGGGGCTTCCACGGGTGGCCCCCAGGCATTGAAAACTATTCTCTGCCAATTTCCTCAAGACTTTCCGGCGGCTGTGGTTGTTGTTCAACATATAGATGCCCAATTTGTCCAGGGTTTTGCCGCCTGGTTGAATGAGCAAATTCCTCTGCCTATGCAACTAGCGATCGCAGGTTCTACACCACAGCCTGGTAAAGTTCTGCTTGCTGGCACAAATCTTCATTTAGTAATGCGTCCCGACCTCACCTTTGGCTATGACAAAGAACCACTACATTTTTTCTATCGTCCATCAATTGATGTTTTCTTCATGAGTGTGGCTAAAAATTGGACTGGAAAGGGGATTGGGGCGTTGCTGACGGGGATGGGTGGAGATGGCGCTCAAGGCTTAAAACAATTGCGCGAAGCAGGTTGGCATACTATTGCTCAAGACCGCAAAACTTGCGTTGTTTATGGTATGCCGAAAGTAGCAGTGGAATTAAAAGCTGCGGTAGAGGTTTTGCCAGTTGAGGCGATCGCATCAGCCTGCATCAAATTTACGGCATAATAATATTTTTTGTATCAAAATATACTATAAATATCATATGTGTACAAAAGCAGATACTTAAAATACCTTTACGAAGTATTGCAAAACACTAACACCTTTAATCACTGAGATATAATCACGACAATTGCATACTAGTATATTTAACTGGCTAGTTTGTAGTATTAGAAACCAATACCTATTTAGAGGTGCTAAATGAACCTGCAAGAAACAGCACTCTTAGAAATATCTCCAAAGACAGCAAGATTATCACCAAACTGGAGTCAACCACAAACTCCACAAGCTGCGCCATTTATTCTGGATGCCAAAATATCCACAGTCAGGCTTTTGCTAATTGACGATCAGGTAATTATCAGCGAAGCCTTCCGTCGGATGGTTTCGACAGAAACAGATATTTCCCTTCACTACACAAGCAATCCAGCTAAAGCTATTCAAGATGCGATCGCCATAGAACCAACGGTGATATTTTTGGATATGGTCATGCCAGATATCGATGGATTAATGTTACTGCGTTGGTTTCGCTCTCATCCAGTAACTCGTGATGTACCAATCGTTATGTTATCCAGTAAAGAAGAAGCAAAGCTCAAAGCAGAAGCTTTTACCGAAGGCGCTAATGACTACTTAATCAAATTACCAGATCCAGTTGAGTTAATTGCCCGCATTCGTTATCATTCCAAAGCTTACAATAACCTCAAAGCACTCACTACTGCAACTGCTACTGCCCAACTTCAAGCACAACAGTTAGAAAATACTTTACGAGAATTACAAACTACCCAAGTTCAATTGATCCAGACAGAGAAAATGTCTAGCTTGGGTCGGATGGTTGCAGGTTTAGCGCACGAAATTAATAATCCTGTTAATTTTATTCACGGTAATTTTAATCATCTAAATAACCATGTAAACTGTCTTTTAAATTTAATCCAACTATATCAACAAGAACATCCAGATTCGTATTCTTTGTTTGAAGAAAAATTTGGTGACTTTAATATTGATTTCATCAGCGATGATTTACCAAAAATTCTTTCATCCATGAGGATAGGAACGGATCGGATTCGTGACATCGTGCTATCGCTAAAAAACTTTTCTCGACTCGATCAGTCAGAGAAAAAAGCTGTGAATATTCATGAAGGTATTGAAAGTACTTTATTACTTTTAAATCATCGACTACAACCAAAAATTGAAATTATTAAAAAATACGGAAATCTCCCATCAGTTCAATGTTATCCAGCACAACTAAACCAAGTATTCATGAATATCCTTAGTAATGGCATTGATGCTTTACTAGAGCTAGATAATCAAATTCAAAAGCAAATTGTAATTCAAACTGAAGTAACTAAATTAGAAACAGTCATAATTACATTTAGAGATAACGGTAATGGAATAAATTCTGAGATTCAAAGCAAGATATTCGATCCTTTTTTTACAACTAAACCTATCAACAAAGGAACGGGACTAGGTTTAGCAATTAGCCATCAAATTATTGAGAAACATCAGGGAAATATTCAGTTAAAGTCTGAACTTGCTCATGGAACTGAATTTACGATCGAAATTCCAGTAGCATTATCTGTTAATCATAAAAGCAACACTTGAATTAAGATTTCACCAGAGAATTATTCTCTAAGGTGTTTATTCATTTTTCAACAAAGTTAACTTATAACTTAATAAGTTTATAATCCACTTAAACGCGATCGCACTTTTTTATAGGAATTCATAATTCATCTCATCGCATCTTAATGATGAATTATGAATCATTTGCTACCGTTTGCGTGCATAGAATGAGTAACGCTAGTGTTAAAAGAAGTCGTACAAAGCCAAACCCTCATCCCAGAAGTCGAATAGGAAGCTAGAATGGCAATTCCAAATAAACAAGTAAAATATAATACTGATATTTTAGATAATAGACGCACCCAAACTCGCATCCAGGTTCGTATTCCTAAAGACTTGCATGAGGAACCAGTCATTTCACGACTGGTTTCTCACTATGGTATCACAGTAATTATTGCTACTGCCGAGATAAGCGCAAACGTGCCACAATATAGCTGCTTTGATCTAGAACTACGGGGCACTGTTTCCCAGATTGAAAGTGCCTTGACTTACCTGGATGAACTGGATTTAGAAGTTTTGCACCAATCCAGCCCTGAAGAAGATGGTTGGTAAATTGAATGCTGAGTGCTGAGTTATGAGTGCTGAGTCAAAAACACTCAGCACTCAGCACTCACCACTCGTTGCCGATTTTAGGCCATTTGATTTTCAATCGCCCACCGCGCTAGTTCAGTGCGATTGTGGAGATTGGTTTTGCCCAACATATTGGACACATGGCTTTCAACCGTTCGCTGACTAACATTGAGTTCTTCAGCAATTTCACGGTTAGCTAAACCCCTAGCAACAAACTGAACTACTTTCAGTTCGGTTGGGGTTAATTGCACATCGAAGGGAACCTGGATACGGGAACCGTTTTCGCCTCCTTTTGCTTGGTGTTCTTTCCAACGGATAGTTTGTTTCAGCGAGGACTCAACTTGCGCTACGAGTTCTTCTGGTTCAAAAGGTTTGACCATATAAACATCAGCACCTTTATTCAGACCCTTAACTCGGTCTGCACTTTGTCCCTTAGCTGAAAGGAAAAGAACCGGAATCCAACTGGTGCGTTCGTTTTGCCGGACTTGTTCTACAAAAGTATATCCGTCCATTTCCGGCATCATCACGTCGCAGATAATCATGTCTGGAACATCTTGCTCTAAAATTTCCAGAGCTTCACGTCCATTTTCGGCGGTGATGACTTCGTATCCCCGGAATTCTAAGTAATCCTTCACCAGCAAGATGAGGTTAGGGTCATCATCAATCAATAGAAGTCGTTTGTGATCTTTCATGCTGGGCTCTTTCATAGCAGTGGCACTTGTCGCGCTTCGGTCCATCAAAGTCTTGAATATTTATCCTCTATGGTGGGTTATTTGGAGATGTTGTCCTTTTTCCTACTTAACTTGCCTTTGCTGTCTCGAAGTCTCAAAAATGCCGAGCACTTTCAAGAGACTAGTAGCTCGATAGCAAAAGTCCAGCAAGGATACGTATAGCAGTAGTATCTATAATGCGCTATTATATATCGCATTGAAAGTGGCGGGCGAAAAAACACTGATTAAATAATAATCCTTCTGACTCACAAGTAAGTATTGGCTTAAAGATGACCCTACTTCAAAACCAACCCGCACTTTCTTAAAGCTTACTGCTATACCATATCCTTTGGTTGTTAAGCCTCTATGAGGTGTTCACAAGAAACTAGGGAAGTTTCTGGCAAAGGATGGGTTAAAAATACATATTCTTCTACCACCTTATTGCCTATTAAGTGTTCTTGGATGATCCGCTCAATAACTTCCGGGCTTGCTTGGCGATATCAGACACCATCAGGGTAAACCACCATTATGAGTCCAGAACAACAAACGCGCAAGCAGTTGGCTTTTAGTTCTATAGAAGACGCAAATGGGATGACTCTGTTGCGGCTCATTAAGTTTTAACTCTTTAAGTCGCTTTTTTAATAATTCCCAGGATTCCAGGCTAGCTCGTTTTGAGCAGCAGCTAGTAATTGTCTGGTCAGCGCAAATAAAAATGTGTCGCTGAATTTTTGCAAGTCCTAAAGTTTCTACACAATTACTCAAAATTTTATGTTGTAGAGACTTACGGGCTTTAGGGATTTGATGGCTAGACTGAATCACTGTATTTTTACTTATTGAGCGCCTCCCTGATTACATTTCTATAACAATTTCCAAGCTTTGCAAATAAAGTTGACCCAGAAGGGGGGTAGGGAGTGGGGAATCGAAGAATAATTCTTATAACTCCTAACTCTTTGCTCCCTACTCTCTTCGTAACTTACGGAACAAAATCCGAAAGGTAGAAATAATTAAGCATTTATACTTAAGTACATCTCTGAGCTTCTAGTTCGGGAACCCGTACTAAAAGAATTCTTGCCATTGGACGCTACTTTTCGGTAAATTAGCACTCAGGAGTTGAGAGTGCTAATCTCTAAAGGAAAGAAATAATATGGCAGCTTTATCTCTAAGCGTTTCTACAGTTAAACCTTTAGGCGATCGCGTTTTCGTAAAAGTGAACGCCTCTGAGGAAAAGACCGCAGGTGGTCTGTATTTGCCCGATACCGCCAAGGAAAAGCCCCAGGTAGGGGAAGTAGTGGCTCTTGGCCCTGGCAAGCGTAATGACGACGGAAACCGTCAGGAATTGGAAATCAAAGTCGGCGATAAGGTGCTGTACTCGAAGTACGCTGGCACTGACATCAAACTCGGCACTGAAGAATATGTACTGCTTTCTGAAAAAGATATTTTAGCAGTTGTTATCTAGTGGGGAGTGGGGAATAGGAAAGAGTTTTTCCAATGCCCAATACCCAATGCCTAATTCAACAAAAAATTGACTTACTCCTGGAATTTAGACACCTATGGCAAAGCGCATTATCTACAACGAAAACGCCCGTCGCGCCTTGGAACGAGGCATTGACATCCTGGCTGAGGCTGTAGCTGTTACCCTTGGCCCCAAAGGTCGTAACGTAGTCCTAGAAAAGAAATTTGGCGCACCGCAAATTGTTAATGATGGTGTAACGATCGCCAAAGAAATCGAATTAGAAGACCACATTGAAAACACTGGTGTAGCTCTGATTCGTCAAGCTGCTTCTAAGACCAATGATGCTGCGGGTGATGGTACTACCACCGCTACCGTTTTAGCTCATGCGATCGTCAAAGAAGGCTTGCGGAACGTTGCAGCTGGTGCTAATGCAATTTCCCTGAAGCGTGGTATTGACAAAGCTGCCAGCTTCTTGGTAGAAAAAATTGCTCAACACGCCCGTCCAGTGGAAGATTCCAAAGCCATTGCCCAAGTTGGTGCGATCTCGGCTGGTAATGACGAAGAAGTTGGTCAGATGATTGCCCAAGCAATGGACAAGGTGGGCAAAGAAGGCGTAATTTCCCTAGAAGAAGGGAAATCTATGTTCACCGAGTTGGAAATCACTGAAGGGATGCGCTTTGATAAAGGCTACATCTCTCCCTATTTTGCTACCGATGCTGAACGGATGGAAGCGGTTTTTGATGAACCTTTCCTACTGCTGACCGATAAGAAAATAGCTTTGGTACAAGACCTTGTACCAGTGTTAGAGCAAGTAGCCCGTGCTGGTCGTCCTTTGGTAATTATCGCCGAAGATATTGAAAAAGAAGCTTTGGCAACCTTGGTAGTAAATCGTTTGCGCGGTGTGCTGAACGTGGCTGCTGTTAAGGCTCCTGGCTTTGGCGATCGCCGCAAAGCTATGCTAGAAGACATTGCTGTTTTAACTGGCGGTCAACTAGTTACCGAAGATGCTGGTTTGAAGCTAGATAACACCAAGCTGGATAGCCTGGGTAAAGCTCGCCGGATCACCATCACCAAGGACAACACCACAATTGTTGCCGAAGGTAACGAAGTTGCTGTTAAAGCTCGTGTCGAACAGATTCGTCGTCAAATCGAAGAAACCGAATCTTCTTACGACAAAGAGAAACTGCAAGAGCGTCTTGCTAAACTCTCTGGTGGTGTCGCTGTGGTGAAAGTGGGTGCAGCGACCGAAACCGAAATGAAAGACAAGAAACTACGCCTAGAAGACGCTATTAACGCCACCAAAGCTGCTGTAGAAGAAGGTATCGTTCCTGGTGGTGGTACAACTCTGGCTCACCTAGCTCCCGACTTGGAAGACTGGGCAAAGAGCAACCTTAAGGATGAAGAGTTGATTGGTGCTTTGATTGTGGTTCGCGCCTTACCCGCACCTCTGAAGCGGATTGCTGAAAACGCTGGTCAGAATGGTGCTGTGATTGCTGAACGCGTCAAAGAGAAGGATTTCAACATTGGCTACAACGCTGCAACCAACGAATTTGTTGATTTGTTAGCTGCTGGTATTGTTGACCCTGCTAAGGTAACTCGTTCTGCTCTGCAAAACGCTGCTTCTATTGCTGGTATGGTGTTGACAACCGAATGTATTATCGTCGACAAGCCTGAGCCTAAAGATGCCGCTCCTGCTGGTGCTGGCGCTGGCGGCGGCGACTTCGATTACTAATACTTTGTAGTTACATAATAAAACAGCTGCTTCCCTTGTGGATGCGGCTGTTTTTTTGTGTCAGGAGAAGAAGAGGGTGAGTTACGACAACGCTTGTAAATATTTAGCTGAACAGTACCCTACTGATTTTGTGCGTTGGTTGCTTGGGGTAGAGGTGCAACAAATTGAAGTCTTAAAAACGGAACTCACGCTTGAACCAATTCGCGCAGATTATGTGACATTTTTGCAAGCAGCTAACCAAATTTTGCACATTGAATTTCAAACTTTAGCAAAATCTAATCCGGCGCTTAATTTCCGAATGCTCGATTATTCTGTGAGGTTGAAGCGCCAGTATCGTTGTCCTGTAGCGCAAGTACTAATCTTTTTGCAGGAAACTACTAACGAAATGGCTTTTACTGAAGAATATCGGGACAACACGACGATTCATCAATATCAGGTTGTTCGTCTTTGGGAGCAAGATTCAACACTATTTTTAGCTAATCCGGCGCTATTACCATTAGCAAGTTTGGCGCGAACTGACTCGCCGCAAACTTTACTGGCACAAGTGGCTGAACAAGTCGCTACAATTCCAGATAGAGAGGAGCGGCAAAATATTGCGGGTTGTGTAGAAATTCTGGCGGGTTTACGGTTTGAAAAGGATTTGGTTCGGCAATTTTTGCAGGAAGATATTATGAAAGAGTCTGTAATTTATCAAGATATTGTTCAAAAAGAAGCATTTAAATTGATTAGTCGTCTACTTAAACGGCGTTTTGGCGATATTGATG
This sequence comes from Nostoc sp. DedQUE02, assembly GCF_034531035.1. Taxonomy (NCBI): domain Bacteria; kingdom Bacillati; phylum Cyanobacteriota; class Cyanophyceae; order Nostocales; family Nostocaceae; genus Nostoc; species Nostoc sp. DedQUE02. Next base: position 11,243 of record NZ_JAVRBY020000017.1, read on the forward strand.
GATCATTAGTTGAGCAGGTTAGGAATTTATCTGCTGAACAGTTAGAGGAGTTGGGAGAAGATTTGCTTGATTTTTCTGAAGTTGCTGATTTGGTAGCTTGGTTAGAGCAGCAGAAAGAAGAAAAATAAGATAGGTATTAAACTATGGCTTTAATGGTTCCCGAATCTATATCATCATCTGCTAGTCAAGGCGAACAAATTTTATATAGAATACTTCGTGAGAAATTGCCAGATGACTTTTTAGTTTGGTATAAGCAAGTCGTTGAAAGTAATTATATTGATTTCCTGATTATTGCACCTAATTTTGGACTATTAATAATTCAAGTTATTACTTGGTATCCATCGCAAGTTAACGGTACTGATATTAACAAAATTAAATTATTTAGTTCTCCAGAAAAAAATCAAAAAATAGACTTAAAAAATTCTCCGTCATATCTAGATATTCCGGGAAGACGAACTCGTAAGCGTTCTATAGAGATCAATAAGAAAGAAGATACTTTCTCCCTATGGACAAATCCATATCAAGAGTTGATAGATCAATTATTAGTGAAATTACAAAAATATCAAATACTCACTCAGTTGCATGAAGCTAATCAACAGAAATTAGCATTCCATTGTAACTATGGTCTATTATTTTCTAATATTACCGCAGAACAAGCACAGGAAAAAAATATTGATAAATTATTGTCTCCATCACAAATTATATACCGTAATGAATTATTTTATAGTCAGAGCATTAGTAGTGAAGAATTAGTAAATAGATTAATAAAAATATTTACCAATACTTTTACTTTTTCTCCTCTTACCAATGAGCAAATTGATACTATAAAAGCTGTTATTTTTCCAGAAATAGCTATTAAACTTGTACCAGCATCTCTGTACAGTGTTCCTAATAACATTAAATTCAAAAATGAAAGTTATGTATTTAAAACGTTAGATCATCGTCAAGAATGTATAGTGAGATCAATTGGTGATGGACATAGAATAATTTATGGTGTAGCTGGATCGGGAAAAACTTTAATACTTTTATCTCATGCTAAATTGCTAGTTAAACAAAATCTTCATCAAAAAGTCTTAATTCTTTGTTTCAACAGAAGTCTTGCTGCTTATCTCAAGTCTTTAATGTATGAATATTCAAATCAGTACAATTCCACTAGCAAAATAGAGGTGTTGACATTTTATGCTTGGGTAAGTTCGCTTATAAGAAAAATCCCAGCACCTTTAGGTTTTACTACAGAATATTATGATAGTATTTTAGGAGAGATACTACTAAAGCAACTTGAAAATACTCCGATAAAACATAAATATGATGCAGTTTTAGTTGATGAAGGACAAACATTTGATCCTATGTGGTTTAAATGTTGTGTAGCTGCGTTAAAAGACCCAGAACATGGCAATCTTGTGATTGTGGCAGATGGTCGTCAATCCGTTTATAAACGTAATAATTTTACTTGGAATTCTGTGGGAGTCAAAGCCGTCGGACGAACAAGTAACAAAAAATTAAAACTTGACAAAAACTATAGAAATACTCAGGAAATATTAGCAGCAGGCTGGAGTTTATTTAGTAACGTTATTGATGAAGAAAATTTAACATTCGATATTGTTAAGCCTACAGACGCTGTACGTCGTGGTGTAAATCCAATTCTACATATTGAAACATCAGAAATTTATGAAGTAGAATCTGTCATTAATGAAGTTAAAGATTTAGCAAGACTAGATTATGCACTAAATGATATTGCTATTTTATATAGAATGGCAGATGACCAAAAAAAGGTATTATTAAAATCTCTGATTAAAAAATTGCAAAATGTAGGAATTGAAACAGATTGGGTCAGTGAAAATAGAGAGTCTGAGAAAAAATATAATATTAAAAATTCTGGTATTAAAATTATTAATACGCTTAGTGCGTTGGGTTTAGAATTTAAAGTCGTTTTAATACTCTGGGTTCAAGACTGGGATTTTAGTAGACCTCCACATTCCGAAAGTGATATTTTGACTTGTAGAAGACTCTATGTTGCTATGACTCGTGCCCAAAATGTACTATACATTTTTGGTTCTGGAAACTCCAAGTTACTTCAACAATTGCAGTACAGTGGAAATTTTACAGTTAAACAAGCATGAGCGTTCAGGTAGAACCATAAATTTCTACTAGTTGGCATAGCAAACTTAACTTAGTGTATGCTGATCGCCAAAATTTCACCCAGGTAATTTACAATTACCATCCTGTGCTTCCATTAATTTAATCGCTACATCATGGGCAATTTCTAAAGTTTCAGCAACAGTCCGTCCTTGAGCTACTAAACCTTGAAGCTCATCAGATGTTGCTAAATAAACGCCTTCAGGTAATTTCTCAATGTGGATGTTTAGCAATCTTTCCATTATTGTATGTAGATGTTACTGTTTAGAGCGGTTTAATTGTTATGATATCGCTTTTCTGAACTACAGCGATGTCTACGACGGGCTACGCCTACGCACTTCTTCTTTTCTATAAAAACCCATGAGCCAAATTAATCCTGAAACAACCCCCTTACATACCTTAAACCCACTCAACCGATTTTCTGACAGAGCAGAAGATTATGTAAAATACCGTCCAAGCTACCCCGCAGATGCAATTGATATTATCTTGGAAGGATTAGGTGAAAATTCACAACTTGTAGCAGCAGATATTGGCGCAGGTACAGGAATTGCTTCAAGATTGTTAGCTGAACAAGGGGTTAATGTCATAGCTATAGAACCAAATGCGGCGATGCGAGAAGCTGCCCAAGCACATCCTTTGATAGAGTTTCGTGATGGAACAGCAGAATTTACCCAACTACCTGATAATTCAGTTGATTTAGTTACTTGCTTTCAAGCTTTCCACTGGTTCAACCCCGAACCAACTTTATTGGAGTTTCACCGCATTTTAAAACCATCAGCACGCTTGGCTGTGGTGTGGAATAACCGCGATAAAGAAGATGCTTTAACTACAGAATATAGCCGAATAGTCCGCGAAGCATCTAATAATCATCCAGCAGAATCTCGAATGCAGTCGGTAGAGCCACTGTTAGTAACTCCCTATTTTATTAACATCCACGAATATACTTTTACTTATAAGCAACAGTTAGATTTAACTGGATTTATTGGCCGAGCAATGAGTGCTTCTTACCTTCCACGTGAAGGCTTGGCATACGAACAGCTTATTGATAATTTTCAAGAATTATATCAGCGCTTTCGTGATGAAAGTGGTTTTATCTATATGGTTTATCGCACTAGCGTACACCTTGGCGAAAAACAATGATAAATTGCAAGTAAAGTAGCAGAGAATGCATTAAATAAATATAAAATATTTGAACTTTAATCTTGAATTTATAAATGACCTGCAATCCGCAAGTAGCAGAAGGTTGGCATGGCAAACTTAATTTAGTCTATGCCGATCGCCAGGGTAAAACCCAATTAATTTACGATCGCCAACAAGCGCCCTTGAAGGTACAGCGCCCATTTTATCCAGAAGGGGAAATTTGTCATAGCGTCATTTTACACACGGCTGGGGGCATGGTGGGAGGCGATCGCTTATCCTCTAATATCCACCTCCAAACCCAAGCCCAAGCCTTAATCACTACAGCTGCTGCAAGCAAAATATATCGCAGCAATGGCTTACAAGCTAGACAAATCATCCAAATGCAAGTTGATGCTGGTGCTTGTTTGGAATGGTTGCCACAAGAGACAATTTTATTTAATGATGCGATTTATCGGCAAGATTTACGGGTAGAATTAGCAACCAGGGCTAGCTTTTTCGGCTGGGAAATTACCCGATTTGGTCGCAGTGCTAGAGGAGAAAAATTCTTGCAAGGTGAATGGCGATCGCACACGGAAATTTGGCAGCGAGATGTTCCCTTATGGATCGATCGGCAATGGTTACGGGGTAGCAAAGAAACTTTTCACAGTCCCCACGGTTTGGCTGGAAAACCAATAGTAGGTAGTCTAGTTTGGGTTGGTGGCGTAGTTTCAGCAGAGATTGTCGAAAAAACGCGAAATTTATGGCATGGGAAGGGAGAAGCGGGTGTTAGCCGATTACAACATGGATTATTGTGTCGATATCGCGGTTCTTCTACATCTGAGGTGAGAAACTGGTTTATTAATGTTTGGCAATTGCTGCGAGTTTATTTTTTGAATCGTGGTAATTGTATACCAAGAGTGTGGCAGCTTTAAACGAACCACAGAGGCGCAGAGAACACAGAGGAGATAAGAATGCAACTTACGCCGCAGGAAAAAGATAAACTATTAATTTTTACTGCTGCTTTATTAGCAGAAAGACGGAAAGGAAGGGGTTTAAAACTAAATTATCCTGAAGCAGTTGCTTATATTTCTGCTGCCATTTTAGAAGGTGCAAGAGATGGGCAAACCGTAGCTGAATTGATGAGTTATGGTACAACTCTCTTAACGCGGGATGATGTGATGGAAGGGATACCAGAAATGGTGCATGATGTGCAAGTTGAAGCAACTTTTCCTGATGGTACAAAGTTAGTGACAGTACATAGTCCAATTCGTTAATTTTTTAGTTTTTAATTTATTATGATTCCTGGAGAAATTATCACACAATTAGGTGAAATTGAATTAAATGTTGGTCGTCCAACTATAAAATTGCTAGTGTCCAATACAGGCGATCGCCCCATACAAATCGGTTCCCATTATCACTTTTATGAAGTAAATACAGCGTTAAACTTTGATAGAGAACAAGCGCGAGGAATGCGCCTTGATATCCCCGCCGGAACCGCAGTCCGCTTTGAACCAGGCGACGAAAAAGAAATAACTCTAGTCCCCCTCGTCGGTACTCGCCAAGTCTACGGCTTCAAGGCCAAAATTAACGGTAATATCGATTGATAAAATTCTCAGCAAACTGGAATCATTTATATGCAAGAAGACTTGAAAATATGGGAAGTATCCGCAGAAGATAAACTGACGGAAATTATTAAAAATAAATTAAATTTAGAAGCTCGTATAGAAAAGTGGTTAGAAAAAGATATCTCTATTCTTTCACCAGATTTATTAGTAATTGGTAGACAGGTAGCTACGGATTATAACGGGATAATTGACCTGCTCTGTTTAGATAATGATGGTAATATTGTTATTGTGGAGTTAAAACGCGATAAAACATCTAGAGAAGTAACTGCTCAAGCATTAGATTATGCTTCATGGGTAAAAAATCTATCTGCTGAGAAAATAATTAGTATTGCTGTTAGTTATTTGAATTACTTAGGTAAGGAAGAAACTTTAGAACAAGCTTTTCAAACAAAATTTGACAAGGCACTTCCAGAGATTATAAATAGTCAACACAAAATTTTCATAGTTGCATCAGAAATAGATTCCAGTACTGAAAGAATTATTAATTATTTATCAGAAACGTATCAAGTTCCAATCAATGTAGCTAAATTTTATTACTTTAATAATAATAGTCGTGAACTGTTAGCAAGAAAATTTTTAGTCGATCCCAATCAAGTTAAAGAAGCTCCTGTTAGTAAATTATCACGAAAAACTAACTTGACCTACGAAGAACTAGAAGCAATTGCAGAAAAGAATGGGGTTGACAAGATATATAAATTAGTTTCTAAAGTCTTAATTAAGTATCATTTTTGGACTTATACCACAAAAAGTTGTATTACTTTTACTGGGGCTAACAAAAACAAAGGTGCAATCTTTAATTTAATACCTATTGAGAGCAGCCCCGAATTGGGATTGAAGTTTAAAATTTATCTAACTAGATTATCAAAATATTTAAATCAATCAGAAGAAGCAATAACTGAATTTTTACCAAATATTGAGCCAGTTTTACAGGAAGAATGGTCTGGTTTAGTTGTTCAAGGATTTTTTAAAACTGAGGAATCAGCTAACCATTTCCTAACCAAATTAAATGAAACTAGGAGTAATACAATATGAATTATATAATCGATCACCGCATCTACGTGGAAATTTAATCACTGGAATCCTTTTGTTGAAGTGTTTCCATTAGAACTGCACCAGCCCCGAAGCTATTATAAGGAGTGGGTAAATCGTAGGTTTTGAAGGGTTCCAATAGAGAAATATCCTCAACTATATCTAAATCTTCAGCAAGGATACGGATGAGCTTGAGTTTTTCTAATGAAGAAAGCTTTCGAGCTATAGGAATTATGTCTGCTAATGTCATTTTTTCTATACCTTCCGAAACGCTTACTCATAGCATAAACCCAAACTCTCGAAAGCCTCTGGTTACTGAAAAATATTAAAATCAACACCATCGTCAGGAGTAGCATTATGCCTTACAGAATGGATCGCCGTGCCTACGCCGAAACCTACGGGCCAACAGTAGGCGATCGCATCCGACTTGCAGACACAGAACTATTTATTGAAGTTGAACAAGATTTCACTACCTACGGCGATGAAGTAAAATTTGGCGGCGGAAAAGTTATCAGAGACGGAATGGGACAATCCCCCATTTCTAACGCCGATGGTGCTGTTGATTTAGTAATTACTAATGCCTTAATTCTCGATTGGTGGGGGATTGTCAAAGCAGATATCGGCATTAAAGATGGCAAAATTTTCAAAATTGGTAAAGCCGGAAATCCTTATATTCAAGACAATATAGATATTATTATCGGCCCCGGAACCGAAGCCTTAGCAGGGGAAGGAATGATTCTCACTGCTGGCGGTATTGATGCCCATATTCATTTTATTTGTCCCCAACAGATTGAAGTTGCGATCGCTTCCGGGATTACCACGATGATTGGTGGTGGTACTGGCCCTGCCACAGGTACAAATGCCACTACCTGCACCCCCGGCCCTTGGAATATTTACCGAATGCTGCAAGCTGCTGATGCTTTTCCCGTCAACTTAGGATTTTTGGGTAAAGGTAATGCCAGTCAACCCCAAGGACTTGTAGAACAAGTAGCCGCCGGTGCAATGGGGTTAAAACTCCATGAAGATTGGGGAACCACGCCCGCAGCAATTGATACTTGCCTCAGCGTTGCTGATGAATATGACGTGCAAGTAGCGATTCATACTGATACTCTAAACGAAGCCGGATTTGTTGAAGATACGATCGCCGCTTTTAAGAATCGTACCATCCACACCTACCACACCGAAGGCGCAGGTGGAGGACACGCACCAGATATCATCAAAGTTTGCGGCCAAGCCAACGTTCTGCCATCTTCCACCAATCCCACACGTCCTTACACCGTCAACACCTTAGACGAACACCTGGATATGTTGATGGTATGCCATCACCTCGATCCTGCGATCGCTGAAGATGTCGCTTTTGCCGAATCTCGCATCCGTCGGGAAACCATTGCCGCAGAGGACATTTTGCACGACTTAGGCGCATTTAGCATGATTTCTTCCGACTCCCAGGCGATGGGAAGAGTAGGCGAAGTGATAATTCGCACCTGGCAGACATCTCACAAAATGAAGGTGCAACGGGGAACTCTTAACCCACAAGGAACTGAGCAACAAGCAGACAACTTTCGGGCAAAAAGATATGTTGCTAAGTATACGATTAACCCAGCGATCGCTCATGGAATTGCTGAATATGTCGGTTCAGTGGAAGAGGGAAAATTAGCAGATTTATGTTTGTGGCGTCCGGCATTTTTTGGCGTGAAACCAGAGATAGTGATTAAAGGCGGAATGATTGCATGGGCGCAAATGGGCGATGCTAACGCCAGTATTCCTACACCGCAACCAGTGTATATGCGATCGATGTTTGGTAGTTTTGCTGGGGCGCGTCATGCCACATCATTAACCTTTGTTTCCCAAGTAGCTTTAGAGAAAGAAATTCCTAAGCAATTAGGTTTACAAAAGGCAGCAGTTGCAGTTTCTGGAACACGCCAATTGAGTAAGCGAGATATGAAGCTGAATGATGCACTACCCCACATTGAAGTCGATCCAGAAACATATCAAGTTAGGGCAGATGGTGAGTTGCTGATTTGTGAACCTGCGACAGTTTTACCAATGGCACAGAGGTACTTTTTGTTTTAATTCATGACCGAGCAACTTACTGATTACGATAGTCCTTGGAAAGAAGTCATTGAGCTATATTTTCCCCGCTTTCTGGAATTCTTTTTCACCCAAGCTTATGCCGAAATCGATTGGACGCGACCTTATGAATTTCTGGACACAGAACTGCAACAGCTAGAACCGGATGCAGAAATTGGGCGGCGTTTGGTCGATAAAGTCGCAAAAGTTTGGCTACTGGATGGAGAGGAAGCTTGGGTATTGGTTCATGTGGAAGTCCAAGGGCAATATGACAGCCAATTTGCCGAACGGATGTACACATATAATTACCGTTTGTTTGACCGCCATAAAAAGCGAGTCATTAGTTTAGCAGTTTTAGCAGATGAACAACCGAATTGGCGACCTTCCAGCTACAGCTATCAACTGGGCGGATGTCGCGTCAGCTTAGAGTTTCCTGTGGCGAAACTGTTGGACTATGAGCAAAGGTGGGAAACCTTGGAGCAAACTAGCAACCCCTTTGGTGTAATTGTAATGGCGCATCTCAAGACCAAGGCAACCCAACGAAACCCACAAAATCGGCTACAGTGGAAACTAAGCCTAGTCAGACGGCTGTATGAACGGGGATATAGCCGCGAAGATATTCGGGAATTATTTCGGTTTATCGACTGGATAATGGTTTTGCCAAAAGAGTTGGCACTTAATTTTAAAACAGAAGTTAGAAGTTACGAGGAGGCAGATAGAATGCGGTACGTAACTAGTATTGAAAGGCTAGCAAAAGAAGAAGGAATTGTCGAAAATGCCAGAGAAAGCATCATTACAGTTCTAGAAACGCGGTTTGGAGAAGTGCCAAGCTCCATTGTCGAAGTTATCAATGGGATAGAAGAACCATCTGTGCTAAAAATGCTTTTCAAAAGTGCGATCGCAATTCCTTCTACAGCAGAATTCCAGCAAGTTTTAGATAGTCTCACGTCTGGACAATGAGCGATCGCCTATTTTTTGATGAGAGTTCGATCGCAATTCCTTCCACAGCAGAATTTCAGCAAGTTTTAGATAGTCTCACGTCTGGACAATGAGCGATCGCTCTGATGCATTAACGTAACACGCCGATGTATTAACGTAACACGCCGATGTATTGGCATAACACGCCGATGTATTAACGTAACACGTCGATGCATTGGCATAACACGCCGATGTATTGGCATAACACGTCGATGCATTGGCATAACACACCGATGTATTGGCATAACACATCGATGCATTGGCATAACACGTCGATCGCTTGTTTTGTGGTGAGAGTGCGATCGCCTAAATAAACCAACTCAACCCCTTGCCCATTGATTCGCACTTCTTCCCAACCCCCTGCCGATTCAAGTACATGAGCGCAGGTGAGTAAATGTCCATTGAGTGAGATAAAAAAGCCCGTGCCTTGGATGCAACCTTCTGGAGTAGCGATCGCCACGGTACAAGCTTCAACTAATTCCCAATTCATGAAAATTTATTACTTGTTTTCTTCAAGTGCCAGTTTCCAAGTTATTTTCACCTTCAGTGATGCCTGCCCAGTGGATTCGACCACATAAACCGAGGAAAATATATCCAAGGGTAATATTTAGTAAAACTATACCAAGAAAGCAATTTCTCTAAAAATTTACTTTTATCTCGTATCTTGCATCTATATGACTTCACAATCTTCTCGCTCTGACAAAATTCTGGTTGTCGATGACTCTCCTGATAACGTGTTTTTGATCAAAACTATTTTGGAGGAAGAAGGTTACACCATTAGCACCGCAGAAAATGGTATTTCAGCCTTATCAGAATTAAAAGCTTCTCCTTGTGACTTAGTTCTGCTGGATTTAATGATGCCAGGTATGGACGGGTACGAAGTCACCAAGCACATTCGCGGTGAAATGAAATTGCCGCAATATATCCCCATACTGCTGATCACTGCCCACGATGCGCCCAATGTCGCCCACGGATTAGACTTGGGTGCTGATGATTTTATCCGCAAACCTGTAACAGTAGATGAATTGCTGGCACGAGTGCGATCGCTCCTGCGTTTGAAGCATAGTATGGATGAACGTGATGAAATTGCCCGTCAGCGAGAAGATTTTGTCTCCCGCCTCACCCACGATTTACGCACTCCCTTAGTAGCCGCAGATCGTATGTTAATGCTATTTCAGCAAGGAGCGTTGGGAACATTATCACCGCAAATGCAGGAAGTAATCACCATCATGGCCCGTAGCAATATCAACCTGCTTTCTATGGTCAATACCTTATTAGAAGTTTATCGTTTTGAAGCGGGTCGCAAAAGTTTGGCGTTTCAACCGATTAATCTGGGTCAATTGCTAGATGAAGTTACTGGAGAATTGTCACCCTTAGCTCAAGATAAAAAACTCTCCCTAAATTTGGATGTTACTGAAGAGTCAGTCACAAATACAGTGATGGGCGATCGCTTAGAATTGCATCGTCTATTCACCAATCTTATAGGCAATGCGATCAAATTTACTGATTCTGGTTCTGTGACTATTCGTTTTACTTTTCAACGCCAGTTTGATAAAAGTAATCAATCTCAGTTATCTTCAATATCCAATTCTGTTGACTACATTAGAATTGAAATAGCGGATACTGGCCCAGGTATTCCCATTGAAGAACAAGCCACCATATTTGAACGATTTCGCCAAGGCAGCCACAAGAGTTCTGGTAGTGGCTTAGGACTGTACCTTGCTCGTCGAATTGTCGAGGCACATCAGGGCATTATTCTGCTTAATTCTGAGTTGGGGAAAGGTAGTGTATTTATTGTGCTTTTACCCACCAAAGCATGATAAAAGTAGTAATTATAAATTATGGATTTTTTTACCCGAAAATTCATAATTTATAAGTTTACTACGTTTCAAGAAGTTAAAATAATTATTTAAATTAGAAAATCAAACCTAAAATATGTTTAAATAGCAAAATTAAACTAAATAAATAGGTTTTTAAATAGTGTTTTTATTGAATAAAAAATGATTACTACTGAATTATCTAACGTTGACGATATTATCCAGAATCAGCGAGAGTTTTTCCAAACTGGCAAAACTAAAGATGTAACTTTTCGCATTGAACAACTTAAAAATCTTAAGCAAGCAATTATTGAGTATGAACGGTCAATAGTCGAGGCATTACAAGCAGATTTACATAAACCAGAACTTGAGATTTATATTACAGAAATTCGCGTAATTAAAGAAATTGATTATGCTATAAAACATCTTAATAACTGGACTAAGCCCAAAAAAGCAGGGGTTTCTTGGGATTTTTTTTCCTACTCGGCGAAAATTTATCCAGAACCGTTAGGGGTTGTCTTGATTATCGGCCCTTGGAACTATCCATTTAACTTAATTATCTCACCGTTAATAGGTGCGATCGCAGCCGGAAATTGCACAATTATCAAACCTTCAGAAATTGCTTCTCATACGTCCCGAATTATTGCTGAAATTGTCGCCAAACATTTTGAGCCAGCTTATATTGCAGTGATTGAAGGAGGTGTGGAAACAAGTCAAAAACTACTTGCAGAAAGGTTTGACCATATCTTTTTTACTGGTGGCACAGCCGTCGGCAAAATTATTATGGCAGCAGCCGCAAAATATCTCACACCAGTGACTTTAGAATTGGGTGGTAAAAGTCCTTGTATCATAGATAGTGACATTAATCTTGAACACACTGTCAGACGAATTACTTGGGGAAAATTCATTAATGCGGGACAAACTTGTATCGCCCCTGACTATCTTTTAGTTAATAAAAAAATCAAAAAAGATTTAATACATGGGCTGGAAAAATCTTTAAAAGAATTTTATGGTGATAATCCAGCAAATAGCCCTGATTATGCCAGAATTATCAGTCAAAAACACTTTGATAGATTGGTGAGTTTTCTCAAAGATGGCAAAGTTATCATTGGTGGAGAAACTCAACCTTCAGAGCGTTATATTGCCCCCACACTAATTGATAATGTCTCCTTAGATAATTCTGTAATGCAGGAAGAAATTTTTGGGCCAATTTTACCTATTATTGAATACACTGACATTGCAGAAGCGATCGCCTTGATTAACTCTAGACCCAAACCCCTGGCGTTATACTTATTTTCTCAAAACAAAAATCTGCAAAAGCGAGTTTTGCAAGAAACTTCCTCTGGTGGAGTCTGTATTAACGACACAGTGATGCAGTTTGGTGTCTCGTCTTTACCATTTGGCGGAGTAGGAGATAGCGGTATTGGCAACTATCACGGCAAAGCTAGTTTTGACACCTTTTCCCATAAGAAAAGTGTATTGCAAAACTCCTTTTGGCTGGATTTAAAATGGCGATACGCTCCATATCAGGGCAAATTGCCACTAATCAAGAAACTTCTGGGTTAAAAAAAGTTAGGAGTTAGGAGTTATGAGTTATGAATTTTTAACTCTCAACTCCTAACTCCTGTACAGACGCGATTAATCGCGTCTCTCCTAACTCTTAACTCTTAATTCCTAACTCTTAACTCCTAACTATTAAATCCCAAAAGCGTTGCTGTAACGCTCCTCAGCCCAAGGTTCACCACGGCGATGATAGCCATTGCGCTCCCAAAAACCAAGTTCTTCAGCAGCTAAAAACTCCAAACCATTAATCCACTTAGCACTTTTCCAAGCGTAGAGGTGGGGTACAACTAGCCGCATCGGCCCACCGTGTTCAGATGGAAGGTCTTCACCAAAGACTTTAAAAGCAAAAAAGTTTTCTTCGCGCAGAAAATCTTCTACAGAAATATTCGTAGTGTAGCCGCCATAGCAATGTTCCATAATGTGGGCTACTTTCGAGTCTAATTCAATCAGATTCATGAAATCTGTAACTTTAATGCCAGTCCATTTGACATCAAGTTTAGACCAGCGCGTTACACAGTGAAAGTCAGCTGTGAATTCGTGTTGAGGTAGCGCCATAAAATCTGACCAACTAAAGGTAGCAGATTTTGCTAAACCCCAAACTCGAAACTCCCATTCTTCAGTGCTGACTTGGGGAGTTTCACCGTAAGTTAATACGGGAAAACCCTTAGCTAAGTGTTGACCAGGAGGGATGCGATCGCTTTCTTCTTTGCCTGGTTTTTGAAAAAATTTTCCTAGCATAGTTAGAGAAAAATAAGTTTTCTCAAGATGTTTACAAGCTTTTTTGCTGACTTGCTAACAGCAGCAAATGTTTTACTCTATATGAACTCTTGAATGATAGGTAATGGGTAATGGATATTTCCAATTACTCACTACCAATTTTTTCAATCTAATGAGCTTGTGAGTTTCAGTCGGGGTTTAAACCCCCGTCTGAAAATGTCTTTCATTTTGAATTTTGAATTTTGAATTTTGAATTGTTATGATTCTTCTTCCTCTTCTTCAGCAGCTGGATAAACAAATGTAGAACGTCCAGTCAAAATTGATTTGCCCAGAGATAGGGCTTTCTGAGCTTCAACGACGGCTTTATGCCTCCAGGTAGCTCGACGTTTATCTCGTTTTGATTTGGAAGTTTTCTTCTTAGGAACAGCCATGTCAGCAGATATCGCGATTCTTGACAACCTTCTTATTCTAGGCCATCCACTGACGCCAAAGACAACAGTTGAGTCAGGAATAAATAAGTTGGGTTAAGACTGACGCCAGAACACAGGAACAGCAAGAATGACTTTCTTTAAATCCCTCAAGGTTCCGAGCCAAGAAAGCTTTGGCTCGGACTTCTAGCTCAACTCGTCATTTTGGCGTTGACACAGCGCTAGCTGCTGGAACTTGATTAGAGTTATTTTCAAAGAAAAGTAAAGATCGCGCAGTTTTGAAGTAAGTGGCCCAATTTTGAGCATCAGGACGCGATCGCCATTGAGGACGACTGACATCTAATGTCAGGACTGGTGCGATCGCTCCATAATTTTGTACGGACACAATGATGGAAACATCTGTCACCAAGATATCTTGGTCGAAGCTCCTTTGAGCAGCTGCTCTAGCGACCGCTTCCGCTCTCCTGAGAACGGTTTCATAGTTTTCTTCTGGCAAGCGGTCAATAGCTAGATCGACTCTAGCGGTGTAAGCTCGCACAAGCTGCGGTGCGATCGCTTCCATCAAAAACCACGCAGGAACAGTAGATATGAGCAAAATTACTAAAGGAATTATCCGGATTCTTCTGGCAATTTGGCTAATAACTGAAAAGGGAGCGAGCGATGATGGTAGGTGAGCAGAAATTTTGCTCATGACCTTCTATCTCCTTAGTAATAATCTGTTATTGAAATTAGGTAAAGGTATTTTTCCGGCTAATTAACGTAATAAAAATTACATTCTAACTTAAGATTCGATCGGAATCACCTAGACTATAAGACATAGGTTAGCTTTGTTTTTTTGGCAAAGCCAACCGCAATTTTAAGACCAGCAAACAACAATAACTGACAAAGAGCGGGATGGCAAATTACTGGGCGATCGCGATTGGTATCAATCAATATCAGTTATTTCAACCTTTAAGTTGTGCCCAAGCAGATGCTGAGGCACTAGAAGATTTTTTGGCAAAAGAGGCAGGTTTTCTCCCCAAGCACTGTCTAGTGATGACAGATACTTCGCCGCCGATTGCAGATAGATCGACTTACCCGACGAAGGAAAATATTTTGCTGCTGCTTGAAGATTTGGCAGCAACAAGTTGGCAACCGGAAGATTATCTGTGGTTATTTTTTAGCGGTTATGGAGTCAATTACAAGGGCAAAGATTACTTAATGCCAGCAGAGGGCAACCCCGAACTCGTGCAAGAAACCGGCATAGAATTGCGATCGCTAATGCAAAGTTTGCAACTTGCTGACTTAAATGTATTGCTACTACTCGATATCAACCGCGCCTTTGGCACTCAAGCGGATGCTCCTGTTGGTGAAGAAACAATAGAACTAGCTCAAGAACTACAACTGGCGACAATTCTTTCTTGCCAACCAGAGCAATTTTCTCATGAGAGTAGCGAACTAGGTCACGGATTTTTTACAGCAGCTTTATTAGAAGCTTTACGTTCTGGTAATGGCAGCAACTTGGCAGATTTAGAAAGCTACCTCAGCTTGATCGTGCCAAAGTTATGTCATCACCACTGGCGTCCTATCCAAAACCCTGCCACGATCATTCCATCAAGGCAGCAAGTAATCTTGCCAAAATTGGCAATGGAAAGTGATTTTCAACCAGAACCGAGAATTTATCCGGAAGAATCTTTTGCTGTTGCCCTTGCAGCCCCTCCCCTTGACGATTCCTCTAAAACTTCAGCAACTCAAGGCAGACGGGGAGAAGCTAGTGTGAACTCTTCCCAACAGGCGAAAGGTCAAAAAGTCCAAGAGTCAGGTAGCAGATTAGTTGCCCAGCCAATGCCGGAAACTTCCTTGGGAGTGAATACAAAAGGAAGATTTATCCCCAATTCCTCAAAAGGTTACGTCTCGCGATTGCCAGCAAATCAGCCAAGCATCCCTTTTTGGAAACAGTTTATCTTGTGGGGCGGAGGCAGCTTGCTGGTAGCAGGTTTAATCGCCGTAGTTTTTCTGCGTAATCAAGAAACTTTTAGAATTAAGCAAATATCAACTGCATTACCCAATGCTACTGTTAGCGATCGCACTCCACCAGTTAGACCTAATAACCAATCTAGCGCTCAAATAGCCTCTAGTTCCCAGTCAAAAAAGCGAAATCAAGCAGTATTAGACCTGGCGAAAATGTCGCTCAGACAAACTCAGGCGAGCGATTTGAGCATGGCGATCGCTACAGCCCGAAAAATTAAACCCGGTGAACCACTGTACGAACAAGCTCAGGAGAATATTAAGATTTGGAGCCAGATGATTTTAGATTTAGCAGAGGGTCGTGTTAAACAAAGACAGTATGCCAGCGCTATTGCTGCGGCTCGATTAATTACCAAAGATGAAGCCCCCTATGCGAAGGCACAAGCAGCAATTAACCTGTGGCGCTTAGAGGGTAAGCAGTATGTGAGTAACAAAACTCTTTTAGATGCAGCTAATGCCTTAATTAAGCCCGAACAGGCATCTACCTACAATCGGGCGATCGAAGTTGCCAAGAAAGTACCACCCGGACAACCAGGCTTCGATGCTGCCCAAAAATCGATCGATAATTGGAGTGAGAAAATTTTAGACCTGGCCAAGCGTCGCGCCGCCGAAGGAGAACGTAACGCCGCAATTGCCACCGCAGCTTTAGTGCCAGAGGAGACAGGCGCTTACGAAGATGCTCAGGATGCCATCCAAAAATGGCAAAAGAAATAGTAAAAAAATAGTAAAAAATAGCAGAGAGTTAGGAGTTAGGAGTTATATTATTGATCCCTGAATCGTTATTCCTCACTCCTAACTTTTCCTTCAACAGTACTGAGATATATCTTCGCCGCATTCATCGGCTAGATAGCACATCGCTCGGAAACGTAAACCAACCACTTCCTCATATAAGGGGTTGAGCTTGCACATCGGCGGGATGTGAAACAAGGTCTTGCCAAATAATTTGACATCGCGCTCAAAGGGGCACTGAGATGGAATCAGTTTGCACAAACGGTGAGCTAGTTGGCGATCGCGGACTTGAATGTTTTCTACTCGCTGCCGTAGGGGTTGGAGAATATCCCAGTAAGGCTTGGAAACAGAATGGTTTAGCTGGGTTGCTTTATGCTCAGTAGTCTCTGCTTGATTGATTGATACCCAGCTAGCCAGAAAAATCTTTTTTGTGGTATTGTCGAATACCTTCATGATTAACCCTCTGTGTTATTGAGGCTATTCACCTTTTTGATGAATATATACAACGTGGCAACGAACTTTCCCGGAAAAATCGCGTTCTGACTGCGATATAATGTAATACCTGATTAGCCACTTAAGTCAGAACCTAATTTATTACTACGTCAAGTTAATCGCAATTTTCTGGGGATCGGTAGTGTAATATTACGATCTTGTTCATAACTTGACACAGTTTAAATTTTAATAAAGACATCCATCATTGGATAGGTTTTAGTGTAACATTTACAGAACTTAATATAAGGTCTTTCTGAAAGAATTTTTGCTAAGTATAAACATCGATAATACCCTAGAAGGCATTTTTCCTCTGCGTGTTCCCACTTTCTCACGTAAGTGTGTTCTGTTCATCGCTGGTTGAAACCGTAGAAGTAGTGATTTTTGATCGAGTAGAATCGACTGCATTTCACAAAACTTAGGTTGGCAACGGCGATTTGAGAGTAATATATTCTGGAGCGTTAAAATCAGACGATCTTTCTATGGGTGTTTCTGTACTCTACAGTGCAATTCCTTATGAGGAGATATTGGTTGGAATTGCTTGAGGTGACAGCAAGCTAAAAAGTTAAATCGCTCTACTGAGTTGAACATTACAAAATTTAGGCGATGCCTTCGGCAACGTCTTCTCCTGTCGAGACGCTGCGCGAACGACGAACGCAACCAGTATTTTTTTGATTTCACGCAAAGGAACCAAGCAACCTTAAGGTGAAAACAACTGCTGGGCTGTCAGGATTAATTCTGGGAACGTTTGAGAAACAACCCGTTGATCTTCAATAAACATAGTTTGCTTGTAACTGCTCTGATCTAGCAAACACACAGTTATTTTATTTTCCAGAGGATCGACAATCCAATACTCGAACACACCCATCGCCACATACTCAAAGGTTTTTTGGTTATAGTCTCTGTCAATAGATTCAGGGCTTACCACTTCAACTAAAAGGGGTGGAGCAGTTTTGAGGATAGCCGAGGTAGTCTCAATACTTTTTGCCTGTTCGTTGGTAATTACACAAACATCAGGTCTTCTAAGTTGTTTATTGGTCAGTACCTCTGTACCGTTAGGGCGCGGTTGTAGAGGCAGTCCCATTTTTTGAATTTCTAAAAAAAAGCGAACTAACAGTAGGGTGATAATCGCCTCATGTTTGCCAGTACCAGGAGGCATTTCTAGCAGCACCCCATCCTCAAGTTCATAACGCTTGTCTGTGCCATCATCAAAATTGATGTATTCTTCAAGAGTACTAATTTTTATTGGTGTTTTAGTCATAGCGATCGCCTCCAATAACTATAACTATAAGCAAATACAAGCTGCTGCGGCTTCTAGACTTATACTCAGAAACTGTATTTCACGCCAAAGCGCAAAGACGTTAGAAAAACTCTACGTCTGTGCGCCTCTGCCTGAGATTTTTATCTTAAATTCTCTATGATGCTACTTGAGCAGCAGTCCGAGTCCGCCGTCTTCTACCATCGGCAACTTTTACAGGTGGCTCATCAGGGATTTGCATCAACAAAGTTACAGAAGGCTGACATTGCAATTCCCGCCGGATGGAACGTTGCAATTCTCGTTCTAAAGTACCTTGCAATCCACCCCAGTCTATATCTGCTGCTTCACCTTGCTCAGGAGCAAATTCTGTCCAGCGCACAGAGAGGATTTCTTCAATGCGTTGTTTTACCCAGGTTTGCAGGAGCGATCGCTCTACACTTGTAACTACACCCCGGAGGTGAGTTTCTGGTTTCGCCAACAGTTTACCATTCCAATCAATGGCAGCTGCGATCGTGATAATGCCTTCTGAAGCCATGCGTTGCCGTTCTTGCAACACTTTGGCACTTACCATCCCCGAACTAGTAGTATCCACCAATTCGATACCAGATGGCACTTTCCCAGCGACGCGAATCGCATCTTCAGTCAGTTCGACAATATCACCATTCTGAATGATAATCGTGTTTTCTGCGGGAATGCCCATACTCTGAGCCGTTTCTGCGTGCTTCACTAGCATCCGATGTTCGCCGTGAAATGGCACAAAGAATTTCGGTCGGGTTAAGGCAATCATCAGTTTTTGTTCTTCCTGACAGCCATGACCAGAGACGTGAATTCCTTTATCTCGACCATAGACCACTTTCGCACCTTGAATCATTAATTTATCAATGGTGTTGACTACAGCGATCGTATTTCCGGGAATTGGGTTAGCAGAGAATACTACCGTATCTCCTTCGCGAATTTTAATGTGAGGATGTTCTTTGTTGGCAATGCGGGTCATTGCTGCCATCAATTCACCCTGAGAACCTGTAGTTAAAATCAGTACTCTTTCATCGGGTAGGTTGCGGACGGCGTGCAATGGTTGCAGCAGATTATCTTCACACTTGATGTAACCTAAATTACGGGCATGAGCAATCAAGTTCAGCATGGAACGCCCGACAACTGTCACTACACGATTCTGCTTCTTGGCAATATCCAAAATCATGTTGATCCGATGGACGCTAGAAGCAAAGGTGGTGACAAATAATCGTCCAGGTGCTTGACTAAATACTCTCTCCAGATTGGGATAAACTGAACGTTCTGAAGGTGTAAAACCTGGCACTTCCGCGTTAGTAGAATCACTCAGTAAACAAAGAACGCCTTTTTCACCATGTTCTGCTAGGCGTTGCAAGTCAAACTTTTCACCATCCACTGGAGTATGGTCAATTTTAAAATCCCCTGTGTGAATAACTACACCCAGGGGAGTATGAATGGCAACAGTGAAACTATCAGCGATGGAGTGGGTATTACGGATATATTCAACTAAAAAGTTTTTGCCAATCCGCACCACATCACGTGGTAGAACTGTTCTGATTTCTGTGCGATCGCGGACTCCTGCTTCTTCTAATTTACCCTCTAGCATTGCCATTGCTAGTCTGGGCCCATAAATCACCGGGATATCAAATTGCTTGAGATGAAAAGCAATCCCGCCGATATGGTCTTCATGACCGTGAGTAACAATCATCCCTTTAATTTTGTGCCGATTTTCCCGCAGATAGGTCATATCTGGTAAAACAATATTGACTCCATGCATCATTTCTGTGGGAAAAGCTAATCCTGCATCTAACAGGATTATTTCATCGTCATACTCGAAAAGACAGGTATTTTTACCAATTTCATGCAAACCGCCCAAAGGAATAATTTTCAAGGCGGAATTATTAGCTTCGTTTTTAGCCATTTTCTCCTTAGATTGTTACTTGTGGTTAATTAAGTTGATAGTTAACGAACTTGTATTTAAGACAACATCATCTGTCTCTTAAGTCAGTCCCAAAGCAATCAAGTTTTAATTGAAGATTTCAATTTTTTATTTAATAAAATCAACTGTAAAACTCAAGGATTCATAGTATATCTATCAGTCCTAGCACAGGTTTTTAAATTGCAACTTATGAACAATTATGATCGTTGTTTATATGTAGCTTTGACAAGGAGGAGACTACCAGCATTTAAATAAGTTGGTGGTTAAATTAAACTAAGTTCTTTCAGAACCGCTTCTAATTTTTGACTGAGTTCTAAATCAGCTTCACATAGGGGCGGACGAGTTGAACCAACCTCCCAACCTTGAAGTTGCAGGGCTTTTTTCACTGGAATGGGATTTGAAGTGAGAAATAAAGCTTTAAACAACTGAAATAGTTTGAGATGAATGTCGCTTGCTACCTCAACTTTTCCCGCCCTAAAAGCTTGAATCATCTGCTGTAGTTGGTTTCCTACCAGATGAGAAGCTACACTTACCACACCCTTTGCCCCGATCGCTAACAAGGGCAAAGTCATGTAATCATCACCAGAATAGATGTGGAATTCTTTCGGTGTCAAGCGACGAATAACGCTAGCCTGATCTATATTACCAGTGGATTCTTTAATCCCGACAATATTGCTCACTTCAGCTAACCGGGCAACTGTTTCTGGCTGAAGGTTTTGTCCGGTACGACCGGGGACATTATATAACAACAACGGTAAGTCGGGACAGGCTTGTGCTATTGCCTGAAAGTGCGCTTCCAATCCCGCTTGCGGCGGTTTGTTGTAATAAGGAACAACTTGTAAGGAACCATGTACTCCTATTTTAGACGCTTTTTGGGTGGCTGCGATCGCTTCTTTGGTGGAATTCGATCCACAACCCGCGATTACCTTGGCTTTTCCAGCCACGGACTGCAATACCTCGACAAACAACTGGTATTCCTCATCCCAACTTAGCGTCGGGGATTCTCCGGTTGTGCCGCATATCACCAATGTATCTGTACCGTTGTTAGCTAGATGCGCCGCCAGTTCTGCCGCTACATCATAGTTG
Organism: Nostoc sp. DedQUE02; assembly: GCF_034531035.1. Taxonomy (NCBI): domain Bacteria; kingdom Bacillati; phylum Cyanobacteriota; class Cyanophyceae; order Nostocales; family Nostocaceae; genus Nostoc; species Nostoc sp. DedQUE02. Next base: position 32,242 of record NZ_JAVRBY020000017.1, read on the forward strand.
ACACTACCATCTGCTTTAAATGGCGTAATCATAGCGGTTAAAACATTGCCAAAATCTCCCACCCTTTTTTCACTCCTGATTACCCATGTTTTTATATCTTGGTGGTTCTCTATTGTAATAACCTATCGGCAAATTGCTTTCAAGTGTCATTTTTACTTTGTCATTAGTCCTTTGTCCTTTGTCACTTTCCCAATGACTAATGACTAATAGCTAATGGTTTTAATAGATTTTTCTCTACCAACAATTCAGCGATTTGTACTGCATTTAATGCCGCGCCTTTGCGGATTTGGTCGCCACACAACCATAATTCCAAGCCACAAGGATGCGAAATATCCTGACGAATTCTTCCCACTAGAACTTCATCTCGACCTGTTGCTTCAATGGGCATCGGAAAATGATTTGTTCCCCAATCTTCTACCAATTTTACTCCAGAGGAGGAATTTAAAATTTCTTTGGCTTCCTTCACACTAAAGGGAGTCTCAAATTCTAAATTAATCGCTTCTGAGTGGGCGCGAAGTACGGGAACCCGTATACAAGTCGCAGTGATTCTGATTTGTTGCGTGCCAAATATTTTTCGGGTTTCGTTGACCATTTTCATTTCTTCCTCACAGTAACCCAAATCGTTTAATGGGGAGTTATGCGGGAATAAATTAAATGCCAATGGGTAAGGCAATATTTCGGCAATTGGTGGCTGTCCTTGTAGTATAGCGCTTGTTTGGGTTTTGACTTCTGCCATTGCCCTAGCTCCAGCACCACTAGCAGATTGGTAGGTTGCAGCGACGATGCGTTGCACTGGTTTCACTTTATGCAACGGCCAAACTGCCACAGCCATTAAAATTGTTGTGCAGTTGGGGTTAGCAATAATGCCTTGGTGATTCGCTGCGGCTTGGGGATTCACCTCTGGAACTATTAAGGGAACTTCCGGGTTCATCCGAAAAGCACTGGAGTTGTCAATTACCACTGCGCCCTTTTCCACAGCAACTGCTGCCCAAGTTTTGGATGTGGAACCGCCTGCACTAGCTAGTACTATATCGACATTTTCAAAGGCGCGATCGCTCACTGCTTCTATTGGTATATTTTCACCTTTAAACCGCAGCGATCGCCCCACACTCCGCTCTGATGCCAATAACTTCAAGTCAGCAACCGGAAAATTACGGCTTTCTAATAATTCCAGCAACTCTGTGCCAACTGCACCAGTTGCACCTAAAATGGCTAACCGATAGGATTTCGACAACCTTGCTTCCTCCTTTAATAGACTTATCTGCAATTTTCGGGAACAATTGACAATTTGTTTATATTTAAGTAGCGATCGCAGTCTGGAAATATATTTTTTAATAGTTTAGATTTTTCTTTAATTTAGTCTATATATATTTAATACATTTATTTTTTGGTCAAATTAAGTTAAGTGATGTTGCATTTCAAAATGACTGTGATTTATTTTTTTCATTAATGTTCTCACTATAACTATATATTATACAACAAACCGCCATTTATAAGAAGTACGGAGATATCTGCACTTAGGCGTTTAACTAAGCATCCTACCTGGAAAGAAACAAATGTATTGGTTGCAAACTTCCTTACCAAGATGATGAATATACTAAAATCTAAATCCATAAAGCCAGCACAACTTAAAATTGAGCTATGCGGTTAAGTAACAGATGCGCTATCGTACCACACACAACTTAATAATAGCTAGACTCAATACTATAACTCTAGGCTGGGGGTACTAACCACTCTTTGAGAACCAGGATATCACGGCATTAGCCTACTGAATAATTAATTCCCAAGTTTTAGAGTGAGAGGGGAGTCGGGAGTGGAGGAATAATGAGGTAGCAGGGAAAGCAAGGTAAAGATGGAGAATAACGAATGACCAATGCCCAATTACCAATGCCCCATTAACCAAATTGTTATAAAGGTAAAATGTCAAGTCCTTGATAATTGGCAGTAAACTGGATCTTTGCCTCCAGACAAACATCCATCCTTGGATGTTACAAGACCTTTTGGCAAACTTCCATTACCTCTAAGAGACATCAAGCTATAAACGCAAACAATTATTTTATTGCGTTTTGTGTGTACTCGGAGTATAAAATACCAGAAAACTAGAGACGAAGCATGAAAGTCACCCAGGAAAAACTTCCCGCCAGCCAAATTGGCCTGGAAATAGAGATTACGCCGGAAATTACCAAGCAAACTTACGAACAGGTCATTAAAAACTTAGCGAGTACTGCCAATATTCCTGGGTTTCGTAAAGGCAAGGTGCCTCGGCCGATATTACTACAACGGCTGGGTACAACTCGAATCAAGGCAGCAGCGCTGGAAGAACTAATTCAAGATGGTATTGAGCAAGCAGTCAAACAAGAAGCCATCCCAGCAATCGGTCAGCCGCAATTGCGCTCCTCTTTTGAGGATTTGATTAATAATTATGAACCGGGAAAACCCCTGACGATTTCGGCTGCTGTCGATGTAGAACCAGAAGTGAATCTAGTGCAGTACACTGATTTGCAAGCCAAAGCCGAAGAAATTAAGTTCGATCCAGAACAAGTGGAAAGCACGCTGGATAAGGAACGTCAAGAATTGGCGACATTGATTCCTGTGGAAGGACGTGCAGCTCAAATCGGCGATATTGCCGTAGTCGATTTTAAAGGTTCATTCGCCAGAGTTGAGGGCGAGGACGAAACAGCAGAACTAGAACCGATTCCCGGAGCCGAAGCAACTGATTTTCAAGTTGAGTTGCAAGAAGATAAGTTTATTCCAGGCTTTATTTCGGGAATAGTGGGGATGAATCCTGAAGAAACCAAAGAAATTGCGGCACAGTTCCCAGATCCTTATGCTAATGAAGAATTAGCTGGAAAAGCGGCAACTTTCACCGTGACGCTCAAAGAACTGAAAGAAAAGGAGCTACCAGAAGTAAATGATGATTTCGCTCAAGAAGTCAGCGATTTTGAAACCTTAGAAGAGTTACGCGCTTCTTTGGTAGAGCGATATCAAAAAGAGGCGGACGATAAAACAAAAACCAATAAGCAGGAAGCCTTGTTAACGGAACTGCTCAAGCACGTAGAAGTTGACTTACCAGCAACATTGATTGAGCAAGAAGTGGATGCAATGCTAACGCAAACAGCAATGCGACTGTCTCAGCAAGGATTGGATGTGAGGAAATTGTTTACTCAAGATATTATTCCTCAATTGCGGGAGCGATCGCGTACTGAAGCAATTGAACGCATCAAACGCTCCTTATCCTTGCGGGAAGTCAGTAAACGCGAATCTATTGAGGTAACATCAGAAGAAATCGCAGCCAGAGTCAGAGAACTTTTGGAACAGTACCCGGAAGAACAAGACGTTGATGAAGATAGACTGCGCTCAATCGTGGAAAACGAACTGTTAACCGAAAAAACCATTGATTGGCTCTTAGAACACTCATCAGTCGAACTTGTACCCGAAGGTTCTTTGAGTCCTGCAAAGGAAACGGAAGACGCAGAATCAGATGCTGATGCTGATGCACCTCAGACAGAGGAAGGAAACAGCGAAGCTTCTACAGAAGTTACAGAAGGATAATCAAAAATCCCACAACCATGAGTTCACCAGTTCTGAGTTAAAGTACTGGTGAAATGGGTAAGGTAAGGGAGATGAGGAGTAGGGAGAGAAATAACCAATGCCCAATACCCAATGCCCCAGGGATTAAGTCGGAATAATTAAATAATTAATGAATTTTCGGCAAATAGTGACACCTGTTATTGCTTAGGCTTGATACTGTGTTACACGAGAGGAAATTATATGAGGCATAATGGTTAATACGTAACTTATAAAAATTCCATTCGTTGAAAAGGCAGCATCTGCTGCTGAAACATTTGTCCTAAATAATCGTCAAAGAAAGCTTGTATGCTTAAATCGCAGTCGGGAAACTACCCAATCAGCAACTTAAGTCGAATAAACATTAACTCCCAGTTAAGCAGCCCTAGCAACATCGTGCCGATGGTGGTAGAACAATCTGGCATGGGAGAAAGGGCTTTCGACATCTACTCCCGCCTGCTGCGAGAGCGGATTATCTTTTTAGGAACGCCAATAGACGATGCCGTAGCCAACTCAATTGTGGCTCAATTGTTATTCCTAGATTCCGAAGACTCAGAAAAAGACATCCAATTGTATGTTAATTCTCCTGGCGGCTCCGTCTACGCAGGGATGGCAATCTATGATACAATACAGCAAATTCGCCCTGATGTTGTTACCATCTGTTTTGGATTAGCCGCGAGCATGGGGGCATTTTTGTTGACAGCAGGAGCTGCCGGTAAGCGAATGTCTCTGCCCGACTCCCGGATTATGATTCACCAACCACTTGGTGGCGCTCAAGGTCAAGCCATTGACATTGAAATTCAAGCCAGAGAAATTCTTTACGTTAAGGCTAAGTTGAATCAGTTAATGGCTCACCATACTGGTCAACCCTTAGAAAGAATAGAAGCAGATACTGAGCGCGACTTTTTTATGTCGGCAGAAGAGGCAAAAAACTACGGTTTGATCGATCAAGTCATTTCCAGGCAAAATCTTCCCGTAGCAGGGGAAAACGTCACCATTCTGAAATAAGAGGCTGGTATGTCTAAGTACGACTCCCATTTGAAATGTTCATTTTGTGGCAAGTCCCAAGAGCAGGTGCGTAAATTAATCGCAGGGCCGGGAGTCTACATCTGCGATGAATGCGTTGACTTGTGTAATGAAATACTAGACGAGGAGTTACTCGATACTAATGGTGCAGCAGCACAACCAGCACCAAGAGCAGAGCCACCTGAAAAACGGCGTACTCACTCTGCTAGTATTTCGTTTAATCAAATACCCAAGCCAAGAGAGATTAAAAAGTATCTCGACGAACACGTTATTGGTCAAGACGAAGCCAAGAAAGTTCTGTCAGTAGCTGTTTACAATCACTACAAGCGGCTGGCAGTCATTCAGTCTAAAGCCAGTGGCAAACCTGGGGCGGATGACGCCATAGAACTGCAAAAGTCCAACATCTTGTTAATTGGCCCGACTGGTTGCGGCAAAACTCTCTTAGCGCAAACTCTAGCGAAAATCCTGGATGTACCCTTTGCCGTAGCCGATGCGACGACGCTGACGGAAGCAGGATATGTGGGAGAAGATGTAGAAAATATCTTGCTGCGACTGTTGCAGGTGGCAGATTTGGATATAGAGGAAGCGCAACGGGGAATTATTTACATTGACGAAATTGACAAAATTGCTCGTAAGAGCGAGAACACGTCAATTACCCGCGATGTTTCTGGCGAAGGCGTGCAGCAAGCCTTGCTGAAAATGTTAGAGGGAACGATCGCCAATGTACCACCCCAAGGAGGGCGAAAGCATCCTTATCAAGACTGCATCCAAATTGATACAAGTAATATTTTGTTCGTCTGTGGTGGTGCCTTCGTAGGCTTAGAAAAAATTGTCGATCAGAGAGTTGGCAAAAAAGCAATCGGCTTTGTGCAGCCAGGAGAAGGCCAATCTAAAGAAAAACGGGCAGCAGACACGCTTCGCCATCTAGAACCGGATGATTTAGTAAAATTTGGCCTGATTCCAGAGTTTATTGGGCGGATGCCAATGGTAGCAGTAGTAGATCCGCTAGATGAAGAAGCGCTGATGGCGATTCTGACTCAACCACGCAGCGCGCTAGTGAAGCAGTACCAAAAACTGCTGAAGATGGATAATGTCCAGTTAGATTTTAAAGCAGATGCTTTACGAGCGATCGCTCAAGAAGCTTACCGCCGTAAAACTGGTGCTAGAGCATTACGTGGTATTGTCGAAGAATTGATGCTGGATGTAATGTATGAGTTACCATCCCGTAAGGATGTGACACGCTGTACAGTTACAAGGGAAATGGTCGAGAAGCGATCGACTGCTGAACTGATAATCCATCCATCTTCACTACCGAAGCCAGAATCAGCTTAATAGTCATTAGTCACTTGTACTGAGCATAGTCGAAGTATTGGTCATTAGTCATTGGTCAAAAAATAAGGAATAATAACCATATACCAGGGACTAATGACAACTGACAAAGGACAAATGACTAATGCCTTATATTAATGTTCGTGGCGTTGAGCATTACTACGAATGGGTGAAAAAAGCATCCGGTTCTTTGGTAAAACCAGTGATGGTTTTCATGCATGGTTGGGCTGGTTCGGCTAGATATTGGCAAAATACTGCTGATGCTTTATCAGAGCAATTTGATTGTTTACTCTACGATATGCGGGGATTTGGCCGTTCCGGTGGAAAACCAACTATCACCCAAGCAAGTGAAGCTGTTGCCGAATCTGAATCCCCACAGGAAGAATCAGAGGCAATCAGAGAGTTAACCTATGAATTAGAGGAATACGCTGATGATTTGGCAGCTTTGCTAGATGGGTTACATATTCAGCGTGTCTATATCAATGCTCATTCTATGGGCGCTTCTGTTGCCACTTTATTTTTTAACCGCTATCCCGAACGAGTAGAACGAGGAATTTTAACTTGTAGCGGCATTTTTGAGTACGATGAAAAATCTTTTAGTGCTTTTCATAAATTTGGTGGCTATGTAGTGAAATTCCGTCCCAAGTGGTTAAGCAAAATTCCATTTGTTGACCGGATGTTTATGGCCAGATTTCTGCATAGTTCCATACCACATTCTGAGCGGCAAGCTTTTTTGGAAGATTTTCTCGAAGCAGATTACGATGCGGCTTTAGGAACAATTTTTACTTCAGTCAGTAAGGCTCAATCTGAAGTGATGCCGCAAGAGTTTGCCAAGTTAACAGTGCCGACTCTGCTTGTGGCGGGGGAGTATGACAAGATTATTCCAGCCGAGATGGGTCGTCAAGCGGCTGCATTGAATGACAAAGTGGAATTTGTGATGATTCCTAACACAGCCCATTTCCCAATGTTGGAAGATGCCCCAACTTATCTGCAACGAATACAAGAATTTTTGCAAATTAACACGCCAAAACCACAAGTGGGATAACTACTGGCAATTTTTTAGACACTTAAGTGTACCTGTGTGATACCTTGACGCATTTTATATTGTCGCCTTAACCAAGACTTTTTAATTATTTTACGGAGTAAGGGGGCAAGTTGAATCAACAGCGATCGCACCAGTGCATTTTTTCGCAGTAGTTCGCCTTGTTTAGCTTCTTCTAACTGGAGTTGCTGGGCGCGGATTATTTCTGGCTGACGTTCTGCTTGGATATGCAATAGTGCCATGTCAATATCCTGGTGTCCAGCTTCTTTTTGCAAAAGTGGCACAAGATGATTAGCAGCGACAATCACATCACGGAATGCAAGATTAATTCCTTGGGCACGGACGGGAGACATTGGGTGTGCAGCGTCGCCTAGAAGTAATACCCCTGGTGCGTGCCATTGGGGACAATAACCAACCACAACAGAGAGCCGAATCGGAGATTCGATGGTGTCTGCATGATTACGGAAATGTTCTGCTAGCCATGAGGGTGATAGTGAGGCAAAAATCTCTGCCCAGTTGGCTTGTTTGGAGTCAGTATTTTCGGTTGCCGACATCACCCAAGCCAGATGTAGTTTTCCTGATTCTGCTCCATGAAAAATGGTAAATACGCGATCGCCATTTACAATAGTACGAAACACATTATCGGCTGCAAACTCCGGGCTGGCGGCAAGTTTAAACCAAAGAATATCAATATTTTTGGGCTGGCGTACCAATTCCAAGCCTATACGTTGACGCACAAGAGAATTTCGACCATCTGCCCCAATCACTAGGTCAGCTTTAAGTTCTCTCCCATCGCTCAGTACTACACCTGCGACACGTTGATTAGTCCACAGCAAATCCTTGACCAGAACACCCTGAATGAATTCAAACCCATGATTGGTTTGAGCTGACGAAATCAGTGCTTTGAGCAGTGGTGGTTGTGAAACCAGTGTACAGGGTCGGGTTGCTCCCATTGGTTCATCAACTCGAAACAACTGCTTGTCCCCGATAATGAATTCCCACGCGTCGAGTTGCCGATGGGGAATATGTTCCAACAAGGCTGATATACCCATTTCCTCTAGAGCATCTAAGCCACTGGGCATTAATCCCTCGCCGCGAAATACACGATGAAAGTCTTTTGCTGCTTCAATTAACGTTACAGCAATACCACGTTTTACAAGAAGCAGGGCAAGGGTTACACCTGTTGGGCCTGCGCCCACAATCACAATCTGCACTATCCTATCCCTCCTGTATCAGTTGTTCTCAAAGATGTTGGTAAAATTATCAAACAGAATTCAGGAGTCAGGAGCCAGAATTCAGAATTGAATTCTGTGCGACTGGCGGATGAATAAACTGCGTTTTTGCACCCCTACAAAACAAGAAATTTTGGTGGTGCAACAAAACAGTTGCGGGTCTGAATCCCCCACTGATTGCATTCTGACCGGAGCTAACGGAAACGTCTCCGGCTTTGCTCCTGAATTCTGACCAAGACAATTTTAGATTTTAGATTTTGGATTTTGGATTCAACTCAAAATCTGAAATCTAAAAAAGGTTTCAAGCCTCTTTCTAAATGGAGAATATTTCCAAAAATCATCATTGAAGCCTCTTCTTTAAAGGAGAGGTTAATCCAAAATCGTAAATCCAAAATCCAAAATCGACGTGACTTCTGAATTCTTCTTCAACTTGAGATTAACTTAAACCCAGTTCTCGTTTTAGCAAGTTAATCGAGTTAGCGCCGATATAATTTTCCACCTTAATCAGCTTTGGTGGACGAATAATATCTTCATCAGATGCTTGCACGGCTGCTTGCACTGCTGCAAAACTCGCTTGGTCACTTATAATTACCTCAGCCCGTTTAACCATTGCCTGAAGTTTGTAAGCATCTTTTGGTTGCGAAGTCATTACCAGTAGTTCATCGCCCCGCAAACCGTGGAGGATGACTTCTGCGGCTCGTGCAATCCCGGAACTGAGGCTAACTATCCCAACACAGTTTTCTTTTGGTAGAGTTTTTAAGAGGCTGAGTTCTTTGCTGTAGTCGTAGATATCGAGAGGAATCACCCGTGCAGCTTTTGGAGCTGCGATCGCTTCCACATTACTGATAAAATATCGACTGGTGACGACTGTCGCAGAGGTAGTTTTATCTAACACAGCAGTTAACTCTTCCATTGCTACCAACTGCACTGGAATTTTTAGCGATCGCTCTAATTCATACACCATCAACTCCCCAGCACCCATATCATAAGATGGAACTGCAACCAATACCCGCGCACTACAACGCAAGCGCCAGTCGATTTCCGCTAAAAATAGCTCTCTAGCTTGATTCAGCGTACATCCTTGAGAAAGCAACTCATCAAGTGCTTGCTGGACAACTTGATATGCATCAGGATTTTGTTTGAGAATTGGTGATTGCAGCCTACTACCGCCCTCATGACCTTGGGCACGAACATAAATACCCGAACCAGCCATACTTTCAACAAATCCGTCTTCCTCTAGTTGACGGTAAACCTTACTTATGGTATTACGGTGCAACCCTGTTTGCATTGCCAACGCCCGTGTGCTTGGTAATTTGTAAGCAGGGGGATATTGCCGAGAAGCGATCGCAAATCGGATTTGATTAAACAGCTGGGTTGATGCGGGAATTTCGCTGTCTGGCTGAATACGGAATTGAATCATCAGCAAACCTCCTGAATACTAAGTGCTAATGAGTACTGAGTTTTGAGTATTAAGTGTTGCTTTTATACTCAACACTTTTAACTTAGCCTCCTTTTGTGACCAGCTACATTTGCTACATCTCAAATATGTTTATTTACATATAAAGTTTTTCTGATAGAAATTTCTAATGCGCTCACTATTGGTTATTGATAATTTAATTAGAAAAAAGCTAGGCATACTGGCATAGTTATATCAAATAAACACACGGCTAATCACATAGCACTGGTAAAAATTATTATGACAGAGCAAGCAACAAGTACCACAACGGTTAATCTTTTGCAAGATAATATTCAAGTATCTGCTTATCTTGCAGAGCCAAAAGAACCTGGCTCTTACCCAGGAGTTGTAGTATTACAGGAAATTTTTGGTATCAACGCTCACATTCGGGAAGTTACAGAACGAATTGCCAAACTTGGGTATGTAGCGATCGCACCTGCACTTTTTCAACGGATTGCTCCTGGCTTTGAAACTGGATACACACCCGAAGATATTGAAACGGGCAGAAGTTACGCCATGCAAACTCAAGCCTCAGAGTTATTGAGCGATATTCAACTAGCAATTGACTACCTCAAAAATCTGCCTCAAGTGAAAAAAGATGGTTTTGGCTGTATTGGCTTCTGCTTTGGCGGTCATGTCGCATATCTTGCAGCCACCTTGCCAGATATTAAAGCTACGGCTTCCTTCTACGGTGCTGGAATTACCACCCGCACGCCGGGAGGCGGCGCTCCTACTGTCACTCGCACTAGAGAAATTCCAGGTACTCTCTATGCCTTTTTTGGTGCAGAAGATGCTAGCATCCCAACCGAACAAGTAGATGAGATTGCAACAGAGTTAGAAAAATATAAAATTCCTCATCGTGTGTTTCGCTACGATGGAGCTGATCACGGATTTTTCTGCGACCACCGTGCCAGTTATAATCCTAAAGCTGCGACCGATGCTTGGGAGCAAGTAAAACAACTCTTTGGTCAACTAAACTGAAGCATACGCACCCAAGTTCGTCATTGGTCATTGGTCATTGGTGAATACAAAAGACAAATGACAAATGACAAATGACAATTTAAACTTCAGTTGCACCATATCAAATAACAACTAATCTTCAAAAGTCATGAATTCCGAATCGAAACTTTCTCAAACAGCCAATTCGCCCTTTACAATGGACGATTTTGCCAAAGCACTAGAAAAACACGACTACCAATTTCAAAAGGGACAGCTTGTAAATGGCAAAGTGTTCCAACTTGACCATGATGGAGCTTATGTTGATATTGGTGGCAAGTCGTCAGCTTTTCTGCCGCGCGATGAGGCTTCTTTGAGAGCAGTTACCGATTTATCGGAAGTGCTGCCATTGCAAGAGGAAATGCAATTTTTGATTATCCGAGATCAGGATGCAGAAGGGCAAGTCACCCTTTCTCGAAAGCAGTTGGAAATTCAGCATATCTGGGAACGACTGACCGAAATGCAGGAAAATGCTCAGACTGTGCAAGTACGGGTTATAGGTGTGAATAAAGGTGGTGTCACTGTCGATATTCTTTCTTTGCGGGGATTTATCCCGCGATCGCACCTGGCAGAGCGTGATAATTTAGATGCACTCAAAGGTCAAAATCTGACCGTGGGCTTTTTGGAAATTAATAAAAACACCAACAAACTCATTCTTTCTCAGCGTTTAGCAACTCGTTCTAGCAACTTCAGCTTATTAGAACTAGGTCAACTGGTGGAAGGTAAAGTTACTGGCATCAAACCTTTTGGTGTGTTTGTCGATTTAAGTGGGATGAGCGCCTTACTTCATATCAAGCAAGTAAGCCAGAAATTTATTGATTCTTTAGAAAAAGTATTTCAAGTTGGTCAGCCAATTAAAGCTGTAATTATTGACTTGGATGAAGGTAAAGGACGGGTTGCTCTTTCTACCAGAGTTTTGGAAAACTTCCCTGGCGAAGTGCTAGAAAATTTCGATGAGGTGATGGCTTCAGCTGAGGCGCGTGCTAATAGAGCTAATAACAAAGCTGCTGAATAGTTTTGAAGTGGGCTGTTTGCACAAAGCGTTTAAATCCCCCTGCATTTATAAAGATGTGGGGGGATTTTAAATTGATAAAACTTTATCCAAATTTCTTTCTATCCCTCTTCTGTCACTCTCCGAAAACTTTTGCCATTTCTGAATTCTAGAGCTTTTGTATAGCCTGCGATCGCGCGATTATTTTCTAATAACAAATACAAGACCGATTTTTTTCTAACAGTATAGCTTGTATTGATTGCCTCATAAGGTTTATAGCGATCGCCTTCCCGGAGAGTGACAGAAGAGGGATAGCTTTTGGCTGGAAATGTGGGTAAAACAAGAATTTCAGTCAGCTTTAGATGACTTGGCTATGAGCCACAGAATTTATTCTGAGGCGGACGTGTGGGCAATGCCAACATTTTGCAATGATCAAATACCTTAATCCACAATCTCACATTTGAATTCATCACCCGCCATAGGTTAGAAACCTACGGCTAATAGTGAAAGTCCTCTCAAGAGGACTAAACAATAATTTATCTTACTTTATGACTTGCTCACCCCGAAATTTTCAACCTGGATTTTGTCATTACATCATCACTCAATTACTATCAACCCACAGTGCCAGGTATCGGATCTGTGAAATGTTGATTAACTCGTAGAAAACTAACCTGCTACAAATATTTATAAAAGTCTGAAGTTTTTAAATGTTATATTTCACAAGTCTCGACGCGACAAAAGAATCCCAACCCCAAAACCTCAAAACCCTCAAATATCCAATGAACTCTCCAACACAAGGGGAGGTGTCCCTCAGGTGCTAAATTTACATCAGAGTCATCAAACAAGTTTTGTTTCACTCTCCATCCTACGCGATCACCAAATTTATCCCAAGCTTCTCCATAATATTTACCGTCAGCCTTCCCACCAACGCTCAGATAAATTTTCTGCTGAACGCTAAAGCCAAAGCGCCCATTGCTATATATTACCCACAGTTGGTCAATGGTGCGTAAGTCAGTACAGGGAAAATTATTGATAGATTCGGTATCAAACCAGCCTTCCTTTTCCCTGCTAGATGCTTTGAGCATAACAGCTAAAGTTTCCTCATCCGCTTCTTTCCACTTGCCTGCTGCTAGCAAATCTCGTAATTGCGTGTAGTCTACTCCCTTTTCAGAACTGAGGTTATCAGCTTGAACTTCTGTTATGGGTTTTTCTTGGGTAATACCCCACTTTAAATTGTCTAAAGCCTGAGTATCGTTGATTCCATTGGTAAAGTTTACCCAATGCAGTTGCTTAAGAAAGTCCAAATCGTCGGGAATTCCTGCCACTCCTGGTAGCAAGACGGGAATTACAGGGATATCTGCTTCCACAAGTTTGCCGATAAGCGATCGCAATTCCATCATTTGCCATTTTCCTAATCCTGTAGGCCCAATGAAGATAGCGGCGGATTTAACACTTTGAATTGCCCTTTGGATATAATCTTGAAACGGTCGTCCCGGTGGAATTTGCTCTTCATCTAACCACGGTTTTAAACCACATCGCTTCAGTTCATTGGCGATCGCTCTTACTTGTGCTTTATCCTGACTATTGTGAGCCAGGAAAACATCAAATTGCGCTTGGCTGCTCATTTACAAGTCCCTTTTGTTATCCCTTCACACCAGCAATAATTGCCAACGCATATACTTACAGTAAAAAGCAACTAAACCTGAGATATTAGTACTAATTTAACCCCTAACGAAGGTCATTCGCGGCTATACAATCTTCGGACTAATGAAAAATATATTGCTTCTAAGTTTATATGCAATATACTCTGACCTCACTTCCATTCCTCTCTCCTAAGAGGAGAGAGGCTTTGAGTTTTACTCCCCTTCCCTTGTAGGGAAGGGGCTGGGGGTTAGGTCTGTATTGAACTTATTACTAGTTAATGCACCGAAAAAATTGATCAAGTCGAATTTAATCAGCAAAATGACATTTGACTTACTCAAAAGAAGCTTTTACTTTCTCAAAAGCTGCTTTTACTTTCTCATTTTGGTGTTTTCCGCAAGCAAAATGAGCTTTTACTTATTCAAAAGCTGCTTTTACTTTCTCATTTTGGTGTTTTCTGCAAGCAAAATGAGCTTTTACTTACTCAAAAGCTGCTTTTGCTTTCTCATTTTGGTGTTTTCCGCAAGCAAAAGCTGTGTTTACTTTCTCATTTTGGTGTTTTCCGCAAATAACTAAGCATGTTACTTTCTCAATATGCTTGATTGCTGATTCATCTCAGTAATTCACACACTCGTTACAAACTATCTCTTTAACATTACTTCTCTTTATCTTTATCTAATGCTTCCTGAATCGCACGACGGCAAAATTCTGGAGGATCATCTTTGGTAGATAGTTCTTCCTTCATAGTTTTTGTGACACGTAAATTAAGACGCTCACTTAAAGATTCTTCCCTCTCTGATTTAAATGGTTTTAAATTTTCTGAATGACCTTTAGGGTTAGGCATTTATGTAGAAATATAAATATAAGTTGAATCACTGGTAGGCAGCAGATTAAATTGTTTTTTGATGGTTGCTACAACTTGCCGGAAGTACAACCACCAATATCCAATTTCAAAAATGGACACTACTATTTTATGTTCACGCGTTCCGAACTTGAAATCAAGACTATTAAAGAATTACGCGATTTGTGTCGTAGATATGGCATCAAACCAACTGGGAATGCAGGATACAAAACCTCGTACATCGTAACTCTGATGGCATTTCCATTTTTAGCGCTGCAACAAATGAAGCAAGGTAGAGGGTTAAAATTCCCTAACTTTAACGCTATCCAGGTAATTAGTTCTGCTATAGATGAGATGAATTCACCCACAGATGAGCAAGCAGCACTAATTAGGATAACGCTGGAGGGCAGGAAAATGAGCTATCCTGACCGATACGACCAGGAGAACCTGCTCAATTTGCACAAGGCTAAGATGTCGCTTGAACAAGTTATCAACTTGTTGAGCCAGTAAAACTAATCTCATGAAACTATCCCCTGCATCTACAAAGATGTGGGGGGATTGCAAATTAAGAAAGCTTTTCATAGATTATGACCTTTTGGCTCTGGCTGGAAATGCGGTTAAAACAATAATTTTAGCCAGCCTCGGATTATGAGCCTCAGAATAAATTCTGAGGCATACTTGTGGGCGATGCCAAAATTCTCCAATAGGTCTATTGTAAAAATATTGTGTGGTATATTTAGACTTTTATCTATTGTAAATTTAATCGTTCAATTTTAAAAACGCTACAATTTACCGCAAAACTTCACTCAGCTAAATTATCTACACGACGATTATTTATGAATGTTAGTACCGAGCCAAAACTGATTCATCAGAAAATATATGCGAAAGAATTACGTTCCGTGATGCCACTGGAAGCATTTATCCCCGATCCAAGTAAGTTAATTATCTTGTTTATTAATCTGGCAATTTTGATTCTAGGCTGGATGATAGCGGCTCGGTTAGATTGTTGGTCGCCATACCTTTTATGGCTTTATCTACCTTTAAGTGTAATTATGGGCAATAGCGTGGTTGTCTTACTATTTAGCACCCACGATTTGATGCATGGTAGTGTAATTAAAAATCCCCGGTTAACCTATATAATTAGCTTTTTAGGGCTAACAATGTTGTGGATGCCACCAACTTTATGGAAAGCAGTTCATAACCGAGTACATCATAATCATACTAATGATTTGAGCGACCCAGATCGTAACTACTTATATGAACAATCTTCAACTTGGGGAAAATGGATTCAGGATTTATTTGTGCCTTCGACTGAAGTCAATCCTATATGGTTCATAGTGGGAATGACTTCTGCTTGGGGAGTACATACTTTTCGCAATTTAACATCTGTACTATTTTTCAATCAGAAATCTGTCGATTATGTTCCGGCTGCATTTACAGTCGGTACTAAAGATCGGCGAGCGATCGCAGGGGAATTATTAATGATGATAATGATTCATCTGAGTATCCTCATCTATCTCCAATTTGAACCCATAAAGATCATACTTGGTTACTTTTTACCGATTGCAATTGGTTATGGTGGAGTAATTTTTTATATTTATACAAATCATTTACTTTGTCGGATGACTAGCGTTAACGATCCACTGATTAATAGTATGTCTCTCCGGGTTTATAAAATATTTGACTTGTTGCATTTAAATTTTTCTCATCACACTGAACATCACATTTTTCCAGGGATGAACTCTGATTACTATGTTATAGTTAGAGATTTGTTAGAAACTAACTATTCTGAAACATTTAATTTATTGGATGTTGGAGAAGCTTGGTATTTACTGTTAAAAACTCCCCGACATTACAAAGATGAAAATACTCTTACAGACTGGTCAGGGAAAAAGTCTGTTGATTGTCCGACAAGCGACATTAAACAGGAGGAATGAACACACGAGCAGCAAAAGCGAAGATTCGTTTGCTCATTGTTAAGATATTAACTAGCAAAATCAGGCTATATGCGCTAGAGGCACAAAGCAAAGTAATTATTAAAAACTAAAACATAAAAATATGTTTTTCCCAACAATTTTATTGACTTTGTTTGCCTTTGAGGAATAAATTGACCAAAGCTCAAAAAGTTAGCAAAAACTAGTGTCTACTACTAAGTAAAATCTCCAATCTCATGTCTCAACTGCAAAGAATTGCGATCGCACCTTCCCAACTCCAGCAAGGGCAAATTTTACTCACCAAAGAACAACAGCATTATTTGGGGCGTGTGCTGCGCTTACGTGAAGGCGATCGCTTTATTGCAATGGATGGTAGAGGAGAATGGTGGTTAGCACAGCTTACAGGAGAACAAGCACAGGTTTTAGAACCGCTTTTAGTAGAAACTGAATTACCTGTAGCAATTACGTTAATGGTGGCGTTGCCCAAAGGTAATGGATTTGATGAAGTAGTGCGATGTTGCACAGAGTTGGGAGTAGCTTGTATTGCACCAGTATTGAGCGATCGCACTTTGCTTCATCCTAGTCCTCAAAAGCTCGAACGCTGGCGGCGCATCGCTACAGAAGCCGCCGAGCAATCAGAGCGCTCTTTTGTGCCTACAATTTTAGAACCTGTTGCTTTTAATACGGGTTTGTCATTAGTTATTGGTGATTTGTCTGCAAACAACCAGCAATATATCTGTGTAGCGCGTGGTGAGTTTCCTCATTTAAAAGATTGCTTACAGCAGAAAAGACAAATGACAAGTGACATAGGACAAGAAGCAATAGTCATTGCTACTGGGCCAGAAGGCGGATGGACACCACAAGAAATTGAAAATGCGAAGTTAGCTGGATTTCAACCTGTTTCCCTTGGTCGCCGCATCCTGAGAGCAGTTACAGCCCCAGTAGTAGCATTATCACTGATTACCGCAAGCTGTGAAGTATAAATGATTTATAGCTCACGCAAAAGTTATTTTGCGTGAGACATCACTCCAGCCTGCATTAAAAGTAAGTGATGATTGAGCAAGTTGCGATCGCTTTTGAGCAAAAAGACTATCAAACAGCTGCTAAATTACTCAAACAGCTGCAAAAAGAATCACCCGAAAATCCTTGGGTACAATATTATCTCGGTCGGCTACATGAAGTATCTAAAAAGCGCCAAGATGCAGAAAAAATTTATCGGCAACTGCTGCGAGATACAAGAAGTACCAAAATACTGACGCTTGCACGTGAAGGTTTGCGACGGCTACAAGAAATGCAGCTAGAAGAAAGACAAAGAGCTATTTCTCAAGCAACAGCCGAAGCCAATAGCACTGAACTTGGCGTACTAGTATTAGAGCCACTCAGTAACGAACTTAAAACAGAAGCGTCTCGAAAATTCGCCCAGATTATGCAGCTAGACCCCTACACTGCACGACTGATACTGCCAAGTCGTGGGTGGAGGTTGTACCGTACTGGTCAAGTCGGAGAACTAAAATTTTATGGCAAACAGTTACAGCAAGCTGGTATTCCTTGCTTTTGGGCCAGAATAGCTCAAATTCAGCAAATTCAAGTTTATCAAGTCAAATATTTCCAAGCATCTACTCCACAAGCTACTGTTGTTTGCCGCAATGAGGTAAATCAACTTGGTTCTCTCACCTTTGACTGGTCAGAAGTCACAGCAAGAGTAGTGGGACTGTTGCCCATTTTTGAACAAGTTATAGATGTTGATGCCCGCCATAAACTGGAATGGAAAACTCAAACACAAGACTATGCTCAGTTTTGTGATTTACACCTACCTGGTAGACGTTGTATTCTGCGACTTTATGATAACGGTTATGAATTTCAGCAAGGTTTAGAAATCATTCCCCAACCTAGCCAAAATACAATCAGAATTAATTGGAATAGCTTATCAAGTTGGATTGACCAGCAACTACCTCAAGTTAAAATCTGGTCAGATTTCACGCCCTTTGCAGATACAACATTAGATCAAACAGAAATGCTGAGTCATATCAAGTCTCACATTGATCTGTTTCGTAGGGAACAGACTAATTGGGACTCAGCTTTTCATTTATATAGTGGGTTAGTGTTTGTTAAATAATTCACCATCCAAAATCCAAAATAGTATAAATTCACAAATCAAATAGGAGTGTTATATCAAATCTATGAATACAGTAAGTGCTAAAAACCAACAGGTGGGGGGTTTATACGTTCAATCCCCTCAAGGAGAGCAGCTAGTTTTTCCGCTCAAACACACAGAAGTTATAGCAAAAATTGCAGGTAACTTATCACGAGTTGAAGTTATTCAAAGCTTTGAAAATCCCTTCACGCAGCCTTTAGAAGCTGTGTATATCTTTCCGTTACCTGATGAGGCGGCGGTGGATGATATGGAAATCAAAATAGGCGATGCCTTCGGCAACCCCTCCGGTGTACGCATCATCAAAGGTAATATTAAAAAACGTGAAGAAGCTGTAGCCATCTACGAAAAGGCAAAACAAGAAGGACGCACAGCCGGACTTCTTGAACAGGAACGAGACAACATTTTCACGCAATCTCTGGCTAACATCAAACCTGGTGAACAAATTGATGTCACAATTCGTTACACTGAAAGTTTAAAATTTCAGGCGGGAAGCTATGAATTTGTTTTCCCGATGGTGGTGGGGCCAAGATATATTCCGGGAATACCGATAGATGGTAGTGGTGATACAGACCAAGTTCCTGATGCTTCCCGCATTACACCGCCTGTGGTTTTAGAAGGAATGCGTTCACGTCATAATATCAATGTCACAGTAGAAATTGACGCAGGTTTGCCAATTTCTCAAGTGCGTTCTCCTTCCCATCAATTAAATATTGAACACTCCGGTGAAATTGTGCGGATTCAATTAGCTGGAGAAGATACAATTCCCAACAAAGATTTAATTCTCCGCTATCAAGTTTCTGGTCAAGAAACTCAATCCACAGTATTAACCCAAGCCGACGATTGCGGCGGACATTTTGCAATATATCTGATTCCAGCTTTGGAATATTCCACGGATGAGATTGTCGCCAAAGATGTTGTATTTTTGGTGGATACTTCCGGTTCCCAATCTGGCGATCCGTTGCAAAAGTGTCAAGAATTGATGCGGCGATTTATCAATGGGTTGAATCCCAACGATACTTTCACAATTATCGATTTTTCCGATAGAGTCAGACAGCTATCACCAACACCTCTGCCGAATACACCAGAAAATCGTGCCCAAGCGATCGCTTACATTAACAAATTACGAGCTGCTGGCAGTACAGAAATGCTCAATGGCATTCGTACAGCTATAAATTTCCCCACACCAACCGGAAGATTACGCAGCGTTGTACTCTTAACCGATGGCTACATCGGCAACGAAAATGAGATTTTAGCAGAAGTACAACAGCACCTCCAACCAGGAAATCGCCTTTACAGTTTCGGTGCTGGTAGTTCAGTCAACCGTTTTTTACTAAATCGCATCGCCGAAATTGGCCGAGGAATATCTAAAGTTATTCGTCATGATGAACCCACGGAAGAAGTTGCCGAAAAGTTTTACAGGCAAATAAACAATCCTGTACTCACGAATATTCAAATTTCTTGGCAAGGTGACACAGAATCGCCTGTGATTTACCCAAAGGTAGCGCCTGATTTATTCAGCGAACAACCATTAGTTTTGTATGGTCGTAAACAAGATAGAGCAGATGGAAATCTGCAAATCTCCGGCATTGCTGCGGGCAGTAAACAGTATGAAAAAACGTTTCACCTCAAATTTGATGAAACAGGAAATCTTGCTGTAGCACAGCTATGGGGACGTGCTTGCATCAAAGATTTGATGAATCAAATGGTGAGCTTTGAAACTAAAGCTGGTGTAGAAGCAGTTACAGAAACAGCCTTAACTTATCAACTGCTCTCTCAATACACTGCTTTTGTTGCTGTCAGTGATGACGTGCGAGTTGAACCAGGAAGCGAATATGTATCTATGCAGATGCCAGTAGAAATGCCGGAAGCAGTTAGTTACGAAGGAGTGTTTGGCAATGCTCCGGCTGGTGGTTTTGCGCCTCCAATGGAATTCTTAACCTTATCAGCGCCAGCCTCAGCAGAAGCTCCAGATTTTCTCCGGCAAAGGCGACCATCAAAGCAAAAAAAATCAGCACCGCGATCGCCAAAATTAGCAGCGCCCATTTCTTACCAGTTAGAAGTTATCAGCGCAACTGGCTTAGATGAAGCAGAAATTGCTGACCTAACCCAACACCTTCAACAATTAAACTTTCCTTCCGGCTTCAGTGGTGAAATCGTCTTTGAGTTCACCGTCAACAATAGTCGGGTAGGAGGGATAGTGTTGGATGAAAAAGCCTCAACTTTAAAAGATGCAGTTGTAGTGGAGAAAATTAAGCGATCGCTCCTACTTTGGAGAGTTCCTCGATCTACAACTGGCAAAGTCATCTTAACCTTGCATCTTCACGTTTAACTTCTAGAGACCGTAAATTTACGGTCTCTACAAACTACTTATTAGGGGTTTTAACCTGACGTGCTAGTTCTAGATAAGCACTCATATTCGCCCCTGGACGGCGACGACCATTAGAGCTAGTAGCCGAAGGAGCAAGATATTTTGGTGCAAAGGTTGTTTCTTTTGGCTCCTCTTTGAGGACTTTGGCTGCTGCGGCTTTTGCCTTTTTGCCTGGTTCAACTTTAAGACCTTCAGCAGTCTGAACAAGCGTAACATCAGGTGGTTTAGGATTGTTAGCTGATTTTTCCTTAGTTTTTTTAGCTGCGGCGGTTTTTGTTCCGTTTAATGAAGCTGGCTTGGATGCTTCTGGTGCTTCTGGTGCTTTTGGTGCTTCTGATGCAACTGTCTCTGCTACTTTCTTAGCACTTGATGCAACGGTCTCTGCTACTTTCTTCACGTTCGATGCTACCTCTTGAGCAGCATCTTTGGCAGCATCTTTGGCTTCGTCCAATTCTAAGAAGTAGCCGCTACCTTTCTTCTTTTTTGGTAACAGCCCGGTAATGAAACCCACAATACCTGAAATTAACTTTTTGATAAAATCCATTACAAATTACTCCTGCCTGTTATAGTTGAAACTCGACCGTAATTTTTAATAATTACGACAAAATGTTACATTTTCTGCTTTGCGTCACTCCGTTTTGGTGACAACCCTTATAGCCTTGTGCTTAATCAACATTGTAGTAAAACTACAGGGCAAATGTTTTCTTGCAGGCATTTGCAACCTATATATATCAAGAACTAATTATTAAATTTTACTGTAACTAAGAGCAAGATTCTGAAAGCAAGCTTTACAAAATTTAACATTTCTTTTTTTTATAAATACTTATTGAATTGAAACAAGCAGCTTACTCTCAACCAGTGGGAGGAGTGTCATAGTCTATTGGCAGACAGAGATGGAGTTAAGTTAAATTTTATACAATCTACATTCAAAAGCATTTCAGTTTTGCAAAAATATCTTTTAAAGAATCCGAAAAGCAATAGCTTCAGTTTGTAGAGCAGTAAGTAAGTAGACGCAATTAAATCGAACTATGTAAAGTTTTGTATGGGTAAAGGGACTCATGTTAAAGGGGAAAGGTTTTTCCCTTTTCCCCTTACCCTTTACCCTTCTTAATATAGTTATATTTATTTCCGTCAGCTTACTTATATACCTACAAAAGTCAAATACACCTCTGAATTTAGCTAGATTTTGTAAATGAATATTGAAAATCAACAGCGCAATCCTGTTTTGTTAATACACGGGATTGACGATACGAGGGCAGTTTTCCATAAAATGGCGGTTGACTTAGTATTACAGGGTTGGTCTGTACATTCCCTGAATCTTGTACCGAATAATGGTGATGTAGGTCTTGATGAATTAGCAAAACAGGTAGCAGATTATGTTACGGCTACCTTTGCGCCAGAACAACGCCTAGATTTAGTAGGCTTCAGCATGGGAGGAATTGTCAGTCGTTACTATGTCCAGCGACTGGGAGGAATTAACCGCGTGCAGAGGTTTATCACCATTTCTTCACCCCATCATGGAACTGTAGTTGCTTATGGTTCCCGGCGTCCTGGTTGCATACAAATGCGTCCCGACAGCATTTTTCTCAAGGATTTAAATTCTGATGCTGTAATCTTGGGGCAGCTAGATTTTACATCTATCTGGACACCTTATGATTTAATGATTGTCCCAGCGAATAGTTCACAAATGCCCGTAGGACGCGAAGTTATAGTACCAGTTGCCCTACATCCTTGGATGCTGACAGACTCCAGAAGTTTAGCAGTAGTCAAAGCAGCTTTAACAGAGCCTATCAAGCTACCCTTGCTCAATAAAAAATCCAGTCAGTAACTAGAACGCTTGCCATGCTGGATTTATTCACCATTAATTACGAATTACGAACTTGTACTGAGTTTCGACTACGCGGTAATCGAGCGACTTGCACTGAGCGCAGTCGTTGTGAGTCGAGATTCAACTACCGCGTAGCCGAAGTATTACGAATTACGAATTTCTTAAGTTCTATCTCCAATTTGTGTATGTTCGTAACTCCCAAAAATCGCCTCTGAGTGACGATAATACTTGAACTCCATAAGATTATAAAAAGGATCTTCTAAAAAGAAAGTGCGATGCTCAAGAGGAGAACCAACAAAGCGATTTTTGGTTTCTTCGCGAAAAAGTAGCTGTTGTTGTTGTGCCCTTTCTAATAAGTCTTGCCAGTCACGTTCTTGGGTAAAAATTAGTCCAAAGTGTCTGGGATAGATAGTGTGTTGCCGTATCAGGGGTTCTTTGGTGATGTGAGCTACTAGTTGATGGCCGTAGAGATTGAGAATCAGGGCATGATGGTTTTCGCGCCCAGGAATGCAGCCCAAGCCATCCACATAATATGCTTTTGTTTGGGCAATGTCAGTCACAGGGAAAGCTAGATGGAATAAAGTTTGACTCATAGCTTGTGGGGAAATAACTATAGGACTCATATTTGATTTTTGAAAAAATTCAGTACAACTCAAAAAGGCTTCTTGCCTATTGCCTCCTACGCAAATAAGTTAAAAAATAAAATCGGATTGCTATAGTAGTTGATGCTATCTAAAATTTATGCTGTTAAGTCTTAATTGTGGTCAACTTGAACACAGTTTTAATTGACATTAACTTATATCCTTTATCCTGATGAATAAGATTTGGAATTGAGTCAAAATTCAGCCGCTAGCGATAATCAGGTGCTTTGAATGCATTACGCACTTAAAGAGTCCAGTTAACTAAACAAAAGTTTTGCATTTTGTTTAATCCACATTCTTTAGTCAATATTGCAGTGTATATCTAAAACATTGTTTGTAGTTTTACACTCACTTTTTCAGGAGTATACTTAGGCTATTCAGTCAATAATACAAACATATTACTTTAGCTGGCGAGGTTTCAGAAATAAAGCACTAAGCATGACAAATTCGTTATTCTGTTGATATTCAGACAAAATTACTCATGATTAATTGCTGATGTCATCCTTACTTGATACTGTAAATCCCTGGTTAGTAGCAGTAGTATTAAACACAATTTTATTGGGTTTAGCTTGGATTGCTCCGAAAAAGCTACTTACCCCTGCTGGATTATTCCACGCCTGGTTTCTGGCCATCTTAATTTGGGTAACTCTTGGCTGGCAAGGATATGTAGTAGTAATGTTCTATTTTCTGGTTGGTTCTGGCGTTACCCGTATCGGGATGGCGCAGAAAGAGGCAGAAGGAATTGCCGAAAAGCGTTCTGGAGCAAGAGGCCCAGAAAATGTTTGGGGTTCGGCTTTGACTGGAGCGCTGTGTGCATTGGGAGTAGGAGTAATAAATGCGGGATTCCTCGTACCTAATCCCCAGTCCCTGATTCCCAATACTTCGACAATGCTCAGTACAAGTCCCCAGTCTTTATTATTGTTAGCCTATGTAGCTAGTTTCAGTACTAAGCTGGCTGACACTACTGCTAGTGAAGTTGGTAAAGCTTATGGTAAAAGCACCTTTCTAATTACCACACTCCAGCCAGTGCCTCGCGGTACAGAAGGAGCGGTAAGCTTGGAAGGAACTTTAGCCGGTATTGTGGCTTCTGTTGCGATCGCATTTGTTGGTTGGGGAGTTGGTTTAATTAATCTATTAGGAGTCGCTTGGTGCGTGCTGGCAGCATTTATTGCTACCAACTTAGAAAGTGTGATTGGTGCAACATTACAATCTAAGTATGCTTGGTTGACCAATGAAGTGGTAAATATTTTTAATACATTAATCGGTGCGATCGCATCTGTGCTACTTGCTTGGACATGGATAAGTTTCATTAAGTAGCTCACTAAGAATAAACAATTACTGATTTAGGTGGGGCATTGGACAAAACAGTTCTGTTAGCGGTAGCACGGCAGTGGTAGAAAATAAGTAATCTGCTTTACTACTGCGCTACCACTAATATTTTCAATCCTGATTTTGTTTTTGCCAGACTGTAAAAGTGATTAGTGAAAATTATATTATTTAGCAGCTATATAATTTTTTGACCATTTAGATGTAATTAGTTCATGAAATCTTTATCATATTTATTCATCAACAACCAGATGATTTCTATATGATTTAATTTAAAAGTCCTATAAGTGTTTAACCATTTTCACATAATTAGTTCATGGAATCTTTATCATTTTTGACAATTAATGACCAAATAATTTCTATTGAGGAAGCTGTAAAGTATCTGCAAGCCTCTGGAAAATTAGGACAGTTCATTGGAGATATTCTCCGTCAGTACGTAATTGAGGAAGAAATCCGAACCAGAGACGATATTGAAATTGGCACAGGAATAACTGAACAGGCAATTATTGACTTTAGGCTAAAAAATCAACTAACTGACCCCGAAAGTTTTCAAGAATGGTTAAGGACTAACAACACAGATTACACAACCTTTCACACATCAGTTACTTTTGGCTACAAGTTAGAAAAGCTGAAAGCTGTGGTGACGAAGACAAAACTCCCAGAATATTTTATTGAACGCAAACTTTTTTTGGATCGGGTAGTACTTTCGCGGATTGTTGTTGATAATCGAGAATTGGCAGACGAACTCCATACCCAAATTGAAGAAGGAGGTAGTTTTGAGCAACTAGCTAAAGAGTATTCACTTTCAGATGACCGAATTGTGAACGGCATGATGGGAATTGTCAGCCGAGGCAGTATGCCGGATATATTACGGGCAGCTATTGATGTGGCCAGTCCAGGACAATTGGTAGGCCCAATAGAAATCGTTGGCAAAGACTCTCCCCAAGGAGAAGGACCTTATGGTTTGTTTCGAGTAGAACAATTTCTGCCAGCGTCTTTAGAAGATACTCAACTACAGCAAGCACTACAAAATGAGTTGTTTGAGAAATGGCTAGCAGAGAAAATTCAAAAACTGACAGTCAAGTTACAAGTGAGTTAAAAATTCTGGATAATGAATCTTTACGATTAAAAGTGCTAGCTTCTTTGCCTTGGCATCAGCCACCGTTATGCTGGCTGACTCCCGAACAACAATCTCAATTAGAAAATGAATCCCAAACCCGCCAGTATCGTCTTGGAGAAAAAATCTGGTCAAACGATGTTGGCGGTTATCAATTTTTAATTGTGGCTGGGAAAGTCCGCTTGCGAGAAGAAGGGATTGGCAAACCAATAGCCGCCCTAGATGCGGGAGATTGGTTTGGCGACTTACAAAAGCTGTCTGCGGACTTTAAGGCTGTAGCTGCTAGTAAAGAAGTTGTAGTAGTTTATTGGGATACAGCATTGTGGGCAGGATTTTCTAACCCACAAATTCAGGAGTTTTGGCAAGTGTTACCAGTGAATATGGAGGGAGAAAGGGAGACATTTTCCTTCTCTTCTACTCCTTCAGTAACATCAGCCTCAAGCGGGACTTCCAGCCCCCACAGCCTCCAACCCCAAAAAGGACTGCCAGCCGCCAATCTCATAATTTCAAATTATCCCTTTGTTGCTAGCTGGAACACTGCTGCTGCTTGTTTAACAATGGTGGCGCAACAGTTAGAAAATTCTGTGCAACTGGAATGGGTGCAACGCCAACTCAGAGGACAACGCCCAAAACAGGTTGTGGAAGCAGCAGAAAAGTTAGGGTTAGTGTTGCGGCGGTTACAAGTGAGTTGGAGTGAGTTGCGACAGTTGTCATTTCCAGCTTTACTGCTGTGGAATTCTGACTCACCCCAGAGTCCATCCTGGGTGGTGGCTTATGGAGTTAAAGGCGATCGCTTAATTATCGCTAACCCTCTAAATCCCGAACGAACTTGTGAAAGCTTGCCGCAGTCCATAGTTGATGCCTCTTGGGATGGACAATTGTGGCAAGTAGAACTCGTATCTCAGCAAGAAAAATTTAACCTCAATTGGTTTACTCCAGCAGTTTGGAAGTATAGGGGATTACTAGTAGAGGTATTGTTAGCATCTTTTACCTTGCAGCTTTTGGGGTTAACAACACCGCTAATTACGCAAGTCGTCATTGATAAAGTGATGGTGCAGGGGAGTTTGCCAACTCTCGATGTCATGGCGATCGCACTTTTGTGCGTAGCCATATTTGAGTCCGTACTGGGTATTCTGCGCCTATTTATCTTTACCCATACAGCTCGTCGTCTGGATTTGAGTTTATCAGCACAGCTATTTCGCCATTTGATGCGTTTGCCACTAGCTTATTTTGAGTCGCGGCGTGTCGGAGACACAGTAGCACGAGTCCAGGAACTCGAACAAATTCGTCAGTTTCTTACAGGTACAGCATTAACAGTAGTTCTAGATAGCATCTTTACTGTGGTGTACCTGGCATTGATGTTTTACTATAACGTTCCACTCACCTTTGTCGCCTTGGCAGTACTGCCACTATTTGCCACATTAACAATAGTTGCAACACCAATTTTGCGTAACTGGCTTAATGAAACCTTTAACCGCAGTGCCGATAGTCAATCGTTTCTAGTAGAGACAATTACCGGAATTCACTCCGTTAAAGCCCATACAGCCGAACCAGTAGCCCGCGATCGCTGGGAAGGCTTATTTGCTCGCTTCATACGCACAGGTTTTAAAGCCTCCACCACGTCCAATATCAGCAGCAACATTGGTGACTTTCTTACCAATTTTTCTACCATGCTGATTCTCTGGTATGGAGCCAAATTAGTCATCGAACAAAAGCTGACAATCGGACAGCTTGTTGCATTTCAAATGCTGTCTGGCAGAGTCACAGGCCCGCTTTTGCGTTTAGTACAGTTGTGGCAAAACCTTCAACAAGTGCTACTGTCTGTAGATCGCATTGGTGATATTCTCAACGTCTCCCCAGAAGCTGAACTGGGAACGGGTCTAGTTTTACCACCCTTGAAAGGACAAGTCACCTTCGAGCAAGTATTTTTCCGCTACCGGCCAAACTTTGAAGCAATTCTGCGGGGAATATCTTTCAATGCCGAACCAGGGCAATTTGTCGGTATTGTCGGACGCAGTGGTTCTGGTAAAAGTACCTTGTCTAAACTATTGCAACGCCTCTATCAAATTGAATCAGGACGAATCCTCATTGATGGTTTTGATATAAAAAGCGCCGATTTAGCCTCACTGCGGCAACAAGTTAGTGTAGTTCTTCAAGAAGACTTTTTATTCAACGGTTCCATTTTAGAAAATATCACTCTCGGTAGTCCCGACATTACGGCAGAGCAAGTAGTAGAGGCGGCAAGATTAGCAGTAGCACACGACTTCATCAGTCAATTACCCTACGGTTACGAAACCAATGTGGGTGAACGCGGTACAGCTTTATCTGGCGGACAAAGACAACGTATTGCCCTGGCAAGGTTATTTCTTTCCCAAGCGCCGATTTTAGTTTTGGATGAAGCTACCAGCGCTTTGGATAGTGAAACTGAACAACAAGTACTACAAAATCTGCAAAAAGTTTCCGCTAACCGGACTGTGTTTCTGATTGCTCACCGTTTTGCCCCTCTCAAACGCGCCGATTTGATTTTGGTATTAGAGCAAGGCGTGATTGCCGAACGTGGGACTCACTCAGAATTATTGCAACAAAAGGGTTTGTATTGGTCACTATATCAACGCCAGCAAGCAAACATTTAGTAGCTTTAACAAGCTTTTAATTTGTGCTGATCAAAACAGAATTCAGGAGTCAGGAGCCAGAATTCAGAATTGAATTCTGTGTGACTGGCGGATAGCGAAGCGTTAGGGGAACTCCAAAAAATAAATTATCCAATTTGTCTACTCAACTAAACTTCTTTCTTCCTTGTCCCCCTTGTCCCCCTTGTCTTCCTTGTCCCTCTGCTATGGAATATTTTTTTACTTGGAAGTCCCTAGCGAGTCCGCGAGCGTCTGAATCAAAGGGTTTAATACCCCAATACGCTTGGGTTAAGCAAATTTATCTGTTAAGGCAGGCAGAGGGAGCAGGGGGAGAGAAAAAAGCTTAACTGAACTGTATTGTTTAATACCCCACCGATTGATTCTGACTTCTGAATTCTTCTTCAATTGATCCCTAAAAAGTAGCTTAAATATAGTCTTTGGCGAATGGAGTATAACTCCATTCGCCTTTTGAATTTATTAAGTATGCAGAAAACTGTAATTTTACTTGCTAATTAGGTGATTTTATAGTTAAGTGTATTTGTAGCACCTGTCTTACAAATAAAGATTTCCCGGCTCAATCCCTTATATATCATGGATTTGAGTACTTATTGTGGTGCGAATTTCCTTGAAGATGCGAGGTGAAACTACTAATGTTTTTTACCAAAGACCATAACTCTATTAATGAAAATTCTGGTATAAAAGCCAGCCTTCTATCATCAGAAAAATCTAATATTTTTGATAATCAGAATACTGACTCTAGCTTCAGTCTAAGTGGTGTAAATAGTTTTAGATCCAGCGATCGCAGTAGTTATACTTCTACGGAAATCGACGCTTTCGGAGGTAAAAACAATTATGCCAAGAAGAGCAGTCACGACGGAAATGCTACTCAAGCGATCGCTGCTGCAATTCAGCCAGACCTGATAGCGCGTACCGTTTCAACTCCCAGTTCTGCCGCAGCCGGCAGTACCATTCAACTGAGCTATGAAATTGAAAACCAAGGCAATGCCAGTGCTGGTTATAGCTATACCAAGTTTTATCTGTCTCAGGATCTCTCTTTAGGGAGTGAAGATATATTTTTAGGCGATGACTATGTTGATAACATCCTATCTGGTTACTATCGGTCAGAGTCAACCACACTCACCATCGGCAATAGCGTTGCCGCAGGTAGCTATTATTTGGTGTATCAAGCCGATGGCTATAACTATGTTGCCGAAAGCAACGAAAACAATAATGCTGTTGCTGACGTAATTAATATTACTAAACCAGACCTGATAGTACAAAATACCTCAAATCCCAGTTCGGCGGCGGCTGGAAGTAGCATTCAACTAAACTATCAAATCAAAAACCAAGGCAATGCTAGTGCTGTCGCCAGTAACACCAAGTTTTATCTCTCCCAAGATTTAAATATTGGAAACGAAGATGTGTACTTAGGCTATGACTACGTTAGCGGCATTGCTGCGGGTAGTTATAGTTCCGAGTCAACCACAGTCAATATTGGCAGTAACATCACTGCCGGGAATTATTACTTAGCATACATCGCCGATGGTGATGGAAATGTTGCTGAAAGCAATGAAACTAACAACGGTATTGCCGGAGTAATCACCATTACTCCAACTCAAAAATCAGACCTGATAGTTCAAAATACTTCAGCCCCTAGTACAGCATCAGTTGGTAGCACTATTCAACTAAGCTATCAAATCAAGAATCAAGGTGTTGGTGGTGCTGTTGCAACTACCACCAAGTTTTATCTATCCAAGGATAATGCCTTTAGTAATGACGATGTATTGTTAGGCTCCGATGGCGTTAACGCTATTGCCGCAGGTGCTACTAGTTCAGAGACAGCATCGCTGATCGTTAACAATGCGATCGCTACAGGTAATTATTACTTGCTCTATCAAGCTGACGGCGCAGGAAATGCAGTTGAGAGCAATGAAACCAATAACTTTGCTAGTAAAGCGATCGCCATTACCCAAGCAGACTTAATAATACAAAATGCTGTATCTCCGAGTACAACAGCCGTTGGTAGCACCATTCAACTGAGCTATCAGGTGAAAAACCAAGGTGTTGGTGGTGCTGTTGCAACTACTACCAAGTTTTATATATCCAAAGATAATGCTTTTAGCACTGATGATGTGTTGCTTGGCTCCGATGGCGTTAACGCCATCGCCGCAGGCGCTACTAGTTCAGAGACAGCATCGCTGATCATCAACAATGCGATCGCCGCAGGTAACTATTATCTGTTGTATAAAGCCGATGCTAATGGCAATATTGGCGAAAGCAACGAAACTAATAACATTGTCAGCAAAGCGATCGCTATTAATGGCCCTAAACCAGACCTAATTATCCAAAATATTTCGACTCCTAGTCTTGTTGACCCCGGTAGCTTAATCACAGTCAATTATCAACTAGCCAATCAAGGTACTGCCAGTGCCGATTCTAGTACAACGAAGTTTTATCTTTCTAAAGATACGACCTTGAGCAGCGATGACACATACTTAAGCTATTCCCGAAGCTATTTCTTCTCTGGATTGGGTGCTGGGAAATATAGTTCAGAGTCTTACTCTTTAATACTCAGCAGTAATATTACTTTTGGAAATTACTACCTGCTATTACAAGCCGATAGCAATGGCGAGATTTTTGAAAGTAATGAAAACAACAACGTCACGGCCAAAGCAATTACGATTGCGGCACCAGACTTATTAATACAAAATCCTTCGGCTCCTGCTAGCGCCAACATTGGTACAACAATCCAACTAAGCTATCAGGTGAAAAATCAAGGTAATGGTACGGCTGGTGTTAACACCACACGCTTTTATCTTTCTAAAGATACTAGCCTCAGTAGTGAGGATATTTCGGTCGGTTCGGATATTATCGGTATCTCTGACATTGCTCCCTCTGCTGTAATTTCCGAGTCTTCATCCCTATACCTTTCCAGCACTATTACTCGCGGTAGTTACTATCTTCTATACCAAGCTGATGGTTTTGGGTCATTGAGAGAAAGCAATGAAAATAACAACGTCGTTGCCAAAGCAATTACAATTACTGCACCAGACTTAGTAATAGCAGATGCTTCAGCTCCCACCAACGCAGCCATTGGTAGCAAAATTGAATTTACTTACAAGGTGAAAAACCAAGGTAATGGCAATGCTGGTAGTAGCAAAGGAGCTTTTTATCTTTCCAGGAATACAAGCTTTGGTGATGATGATGACATCTCCATAGGTTATGACTCTGTTCCTATCACTAGTCTTGCCGTTTCTGCCGTGGTTTCAAGGTCTGTATCTTGGACTATTGATACCACAATTGCTGCTGGTAAATACTATTTGTTTTTTGAAGCTGATGGTGCGGGAAATGTTGCCGAAAGTAATGAAAGTAACAACGTTGTTTATCTAACAACACCAATCAATCTGACTCCTATCAATGGTGGCGGGTTTAACTCAACTACAGGTTATGGCTTAATTAATGCCGCCGCCGCCGTAGCGAAAGCTTTAGGTCAGAGTACCTTTGCTGATGTGACTGATTTGGGTGGTGATAATTGGGGAGCCGATGCAATTAAAGCACCGGAAGTCTGGGCAAAGGGATATACAGGTCAAGGTGTGATCGTCGCTGTGATAGATAGTGGAGTAGATTACAACCACTCAGATTTGAGCGCTAATATCTGGAAGAATACCAAGGAAATCGCTGGCAACGGCAAAGATGATGATGGCAATGGTTACATTGATGATGTCAAAGGCTGGAACTTCGTCAGCAACAACAATAATCCATTAGACGATAACGGTCATGGTACTCATGTTGCTGGCACTATTGCTGGGGTGAAAAATAACTTCGGTGTCACTGGGATTGCTTATAATGCCAAGATTATGCCGGTGAAAGTTTTGAATAGCGATGGTCAAGGTAGTAATAGTGCGATCGCAAATGGTATTCGTTATGCAGTCAATAACGGAGCTAATGTTATTAACCTCAGCTTAGGTGGTTCTCCAAGTAGTGAGATACAGTCAGCTATTCAATATGCTGCCAGCAAAGGAGCAATTACCGTCATGGCAGCAGGTAATGATGGTAAATCAGAACCAGACTATCCTGCTCGCTATGCTACCCAGTGGGGACTTGCGGTTGGAGCAGTGTTCTACAATCGGACACTTACCGACTTCTCTCACCGTAGTGGAACAACTCCACTCGCTTATGTTACAGCTCCTGGAGCATACTTTGAAGGTGATGGGGATTTAGGGCTCGGTATCTACTCGACACTTCCAGGTAATAATTATGGTGTCAAAGATGGCACTTCTATGGCGACTCCTCACGTTGCTGGGGTAATAGCTTTGATGCTCAGTGCTAAGAAAGGTCTAACTGATGCCCAAGTACGTCAGATTGTGACAACGACAGCAGGAAATAGTTTGGCATAGAAAAATCCGGCGTTGCTGATTGCGGTATGAAAAATAATTTTGCGTTATTTCAAAATCCTTGTAGAGACGTTGCATTGCAACGTCTCTACATCAAAATTCATACCTCGATTCAGCAACACCAAAAATCCTATTTGATTTGCTCTCCACCGAGAGGTTTAGATCGGTGACTTCTTGAAGAAGTTGCTGATCTTTTTGTTCGTAACTCATTTAGAATTGCTATACATAACGAAATTAATTTTTTATTCTACCAATTTATACTTACACTGTTATAAATTTAGGATTGATTGTATCAATTAAGATATTAACAAAACCTCTACTATTGATTATGCTTTTTAGTAGTAGAGTTAGCATTTTGTTCTGAGATTACATAGTAATTATTGACAATGAAGCTTATTCACACATTAAAATCTTTTTCCTGTAAAGATTTTAAAGCTTCAAGCTGTCAAAACACGATTGTTATCTTTGAAAAAAACTTATGCTCAATGATGATGCTAATAACAATGTATTGTCAAATAAACAGCTAAAGGTCACTTCAATCTCTTCATTAGATAGCTTTAACACGAAGAATGACTACAGCCTCAACTTTAGTGGACGTAGTAGCTATAACTCAGCCGATGCTGATGTGCAGTTACTAAATAACGCTGACTCCGAAAATAGCAGTAATGCTACTTTTAGCGCTGAGAATTATAACTCCACTAATGGTTATGGCTTGATTAATGGAGCAGCAGCAGTAGCTAAAGCGACTGGTCAAAATACCTTTGCTGATGTTCCCGATCTTGGTGGGAATAATTGGGGAGCAGACCTTGTAAAAGCACCGGAAGTCTGGGCACAGGGATACACAGGTAAGGGCGTTGTTGTCGCTGTTTTAGATACTGGGGTTGACCATAATCACGAGGATTTAAGTAATAATATCTGGACGAATAGCAAGGAAATTCCAGGTAACGGGATAGATGACGATGGCAATGGTTATGTTGATGATAATTATGGCTGGAATTTCGCTGATAATAACAACAACACCTTAGATCAAAATGGTCATGGTACTCATGTTTCCGGCACGATCGCAGGAGAAAATAATAACTACGGTGTCACTGGTATTGCCTACGATGCCAAGATTATGCCCGTCAAAGTTTTGAATGACTCTGGCTCTGGTTCTTATAATTCCATAGCTAAAGGCATTCACTACGCTGTGGATAATGGCGCTAATGTGATTAACCTCAGTTTAGGAGGCGGATCTTCCAATCGTACTCTAGAGTCGGCCATTGACTATGCCAGCAGCAAAGGAGTGATTGTCGTCATGGCAGCAGGTAATGATGGTGATGATTTACCAGGCTATCCCGCTCGCTATGCATACAAGTCGGGAATTGCCGTTGGAGCAGTGGATAAGAATAATAATATGCCCGACTTCTCTAATCGCTCTGGAACGAATGAAATCTCTTATGTCACAGCTCCAGGAGTCAAGATTTATTCATCAGTTCCGAATAATCAATATGCAACTTATAGCGGCACTTCTATGGCTACTCCCCACGTTGCTGGTGTAGTTGCTTTGATGCTTAGTGCTAACCCCAACCTGACTGATGCCCAAGTACGTCAAATTGTCACAGAAACCGCAGGAAATAGTACACAAACTACAAATAGTTTAAATATTTCTAATGTCAATTCTCTAGCAAAGCAGGTGATTGCAGACACAGTAGGAAATAAAACACAAGCTACAAACCCTAGTTTAAATGTTTCCCCTGTCAGTTCTCTGGCAAAGCAGGCA
This sequence comes from Nostoc sp. DedQUE02, assembly GCF_034531035.1. Taxonomy (NCBI): domain Bacteria; kingdom Bacillati; phylum Cyanobacteriota; class Cyanophyceae; order Nostocales; family Nostocaceae; genus Nostoc; species Nostoc sp. DedQUE02. The sequence goes on from NZ_JAVRBY020000017.1 coordinate 66,518, forward strand.
ATGTCTAATGATAACCTGCTACGCATCTATGGACAAACCGCGAATTATCTCACATCACAGACAACTTCTAGTTTTAACAGTTCCTATTTTGGTTCTCTGATGGGTCAGGCAATTATAGAAACAGTAAAATATTCCACCCCAGAAACCCTCGCTAGTTTCAATAATTCCGATATTACTTCTGTGATCGATCAGTCAATTACAGAAATGGGAAATTATCTAACGCCACAAACTATTGCTAGTTTGAATAATTCTGATTATAGTCCTGCGATCGCTCAGGCGATTACAGAAACAATAAAATATCTGGCCTCAGCCGATGCTAATAATGAATTAGCCAATCCAGAATTATGGTCACAATTCCAAAACTATGAGAATATTCTGGGCAACATCAATGTAGATAGCAATGAAGATGAGAATAATATTGATTTTGGCAAAGTACTACAGGGAATGGAAAAACAAATAAATCAGTATAGAAAGTTCTTTGGTATAGGTTGAAAGTTAACGTGAGTTCGATGACCTCTTGCGTGTCGGAGCTACGGTGTACACACAAGTCTCTTAACCTGCACGTTTGATGCATCGACTTGTACATTTGTTGCATCGACTTGTACCTTTGATGCATCCACTTGTACCTTTGATGCATCGACTTGTACCTTTGATGCATCGACTTGCATCTTTGATGCATCAACTTGCATTTTTGATGCATCCACTTGCATCTTTGATGCATCCACTTGCATCTTTGATGCATCGACTTGTAAAAATTAACCTACTCTGCGTTACGCAGTAATTCTACAAAACTTGTGTGTACACCGTAGCCTTTATAAGAGGTTGTTTGAAAAGTGGTTGGTTGTGATTTTAGGCACTTATTGATCCCCCCAACCCCCCTTAAAAAGAGGGGCAAAACCTTTCAAAGTCCCCGTTTTTAAGGGGGATTTAGGGGGATCTAGAACGTTTTGCTACCAAGAAGAGGACTTTTCAAACATCCTTTAAAAGGGGTAATTCCACTTGTGTGTACACTGTAGCCGTGTCGGAGAGGGGGTGGGGGAGGTCAAATAAGACTTGTTGAACTCACGTAAAGTTATAGTGCAATACGGTTCAAAGCGCTACTTGTACAACATCGTGGGTTTTTGAGAAACGATAAATCGCTGTCTCTACAATTTTGAGACGCGATGAATCGCCGATTTTTGAGACGCGATGAATCGCCATCTCTACAAGTGTTTTGGTCTTATTTGAACTGTATTGGAGTTTAGCATTGCTAAACCCCTAACCGATCGCTGTGGAAATGGTTGTGAAAATAACAGAGGCTACAAACCTATCTAACTGAAAATGCCTCGTTGAAGCGCCGTGTCACAGGCTCAGTGATGAAGGTCAAAATTGACTTTTTACGAGTGACAATTTCACCAGTAGCAGCCATCCCTGGTGTAAATTCTACTTCTTGACCCCGAACATTTACTGCGTGTTTATTTAGCTTAATTCTTGTAGGAAAAACTAAGCCTAGTTCTTTATCAATAATTGCATTCGGACTGACTTGTACGACTTCGCCATCCACAATGCCAAATTCCTGGAAGGGGAAAGTCGCCATTTTAACTTTTGCCTTCATTCCTTGATGAATAAACCCAATATCACGGTTGAGAACTTTCACCTCTAGGAGCATTTCTTCCCCTTCCGGCAAAATTGACACCAATTCTTCACCAGATTGCACTGGCCCCTTGGTGGCTTTGACTCTGTAAATCGTACCAGCAACGGGAGCCTCAATAGTTTCCAAAGCTTGCTGCTTTCTCGCCTGCTCTAATTCACCTTGAACAGTAGTCAGTTCTTCTTTACGCTTGTTAAACTGCGTTAAAATCTCACTTTGGCGTTCTGATGCTACACGCTGAACCTGATTGCGTGCAGCTTTGTAAGCTTGTTCTGCTTGGCGAATTTCTTGGACTTGAGCCGCAATATCTTTTTCTAATGATGTGACTTTATCTTGAGCCTCTGTTATTTTATTCTGACTATTGGTAACTTCATCTTGCGATCTAGTGATTTCTGTCTTTGCACGAGTTAGTTTTTCTTGGGCATCTAGGTAATCAACACGAGGGACTGCGCCAGGAGTAATTAGAGTGCGTAGGCTTTTTTCTCTTTCTTGTGCAAGTGCCAAATTGCTTTCAATTTTAATTCGGATGCTATCTGCGTTAGCAAGGTTGGTTTGAGCATTCACAACGCTACTTTTGGCATTAATTAAGTTATCTTGCAAACGAGTCAAGCGGACTTTGGCTTGATTGATCAGTGCTGTTTGGCGATTTGCTTCTGCTTCCGCCGCCGCTTCACGGGCTTGGAAGTCTTGCAAGCGGGAGTTTAAAAGTTCATCTTGAAGTTTAGTTCCAGCAGTTTTACTGCCGGTGCGTTCTGCATCTAAACGTTGCAAATCGTCTTGAATTAATCTGCTAGATTTAGCTAGGCGGGAAACATCGGTTATTTTCAAGTCTGGATCTTTTTGAATCAGAATTTGACCTTTAGTAACGCGATCGCCTTCTCGTACTTTAACAGCGACAATTGATCCTCCACCCAAGGATGTCACCGGTCTTACCTGTGTGGAAGCAATCAATTCCCCTTGTGCAGTTGCTACTTCATCTATTTGTGAGAAGTACGCCCAAGCGATCGCTCCAAATACGATGACGCTCATCGTTCCCGCTAATAATCTAGTGTACAGGGGTGGCAATTCCTGTACTGCTTTACCCAATTCATAAGTGAGTTGTTCTTCTGGTTGGGCGAATCGCTCTTTTGTCTGACGTGCTTGAGCAGCATTTGCAGCTAGGGAAGATTTCATAGAATTTTAGATTATCTGTAATTTGGTATTGGGGATTGGGCACTTGTACTGAGTTTCGACTACGCTCAACTACCGCGTAGTCGTTGGCGCAGCCTCTCGTAGAGAAGTATTGGCGATTGGGCATTGGAAAGAGGCTCTATGGGCGGAATACTTTTAGCAGAAAGGAAAACTCTTCTTCCTTGCTGCTTATTTTCTACTTTCCATGCCCCATGCCCAATTTAAACCGCTAAATAGCGCCGCAAAAAGCTTTCTAATGTCTCTAATTGGAAGTTAAAAATCGCCTCTAAATTGGCAATTTCGTCTTTGGTACAGAAAAATTCATTTGCTAGCAATGTGCGATAAGTTCCCAAAGATTTTTGAATTTGGGGATTAAATAAACCCAATGCACTCTGTAACCCATCAATGACAAATAGTGGGGAGTTAATTATTACTGGCTCTTTGGTGAAGATCCGACCAAAAATCCGGGGAATATCTTCTCGTAATAAAATTTCTGGCCCTCCGACGGGTAAAATTTTGTTGCGAGCGCCTTCAACGGTAACAGAATCTACTATTATTCTCGCCAAATCATCGGTACTGACAATTGAGGTACGGTTTTTGCGATCGCCAATCAGCAGATACAATCCCGTTTCCCGAAACCGTTCTACTAATGGCAGCAAGTTAGATGCTAATCCAGATGGGCGTAAAATAGTGTAATTTAAGCCACTAGCGGCTAAATATCGCTCTACTGCTCGTTTGGCTTTAAAAACGGGAGCGTCTTCATATCCGCGATCGGCTCCCAATACGGAAATAAAGACAAAATGTTCTACACCATTGGCTTTTGCCTGGTCGATGAGTTGAATATTGGCGCGGTAATCTAAAGATAGGGCATCGCTATCAGAACCGTGGGCGCTGATCGCATACTTGACACCCTGACTAGCTTTCTGGATATCTTTTTCTTGTAGCAAGTCACCAATGAAAATTTCTGCACCCCGGTGTTCTAACTCGCTGTAGCGCGAGGTAAGACGGACAAATGCCCGCACAGACTGTTCTCGTTGCCGTAGGAGTCGCACAACTCTGCGACCAATTCCTCCCGTTGCTCCAGTTACCAGAAACATATAAATACCTAAATTGAATAGTTACAGCGTTTATAGTTCTCGAAATGCTCGATATCTGCTCAAAATCCATTGAGCAATACTTAAACAGAAAAATGAGCATATTTTTATACTTTGTTCCCATGCTCAAGATATCCTCACGCCAACTAAGCCAATAGGTCACACCTTATTTATCTTAATACTCTAAAAATTATCCCCCATATTTTTGTAGATGGAGGGGATAGGGTAATGGAATTAGGTTTACTGGCTCAACAAGTTTTGAAGCGATATTTATAGTCTTGTGCAAGATCAATAGGCTCTCCTAATCCTATAGATCGAGATAGCTTTGAGCAATGGAGAGGCTAAAAAATATTGCCTCCCCATAATTCATGGTAATAACTAAACAAGTTAGCGATGAGGATTTTACTTAGGAAAGATTCTGGAAGTAAGCATCTAGCGCCTCACTCACCAACTGAGTCATTGGCTTACCTTGACTTTCTGCTACTTCCTTCAATTTACTATAAACCTCTTCTTTCAAATTCACCCGATGGCGCGATTTGTTTGCACCATTGGCTGTTTGGGGTTCGTAGGTAGCAGCAAATTCGCGGATGGCATCAAAACCAACGCGATCGCAAAAATCACCGAAGCTTTCCTTTGATTTCCGAGATTTCTTAAAGTAAACAAAAATCGGTTCTAAAAAGGTTTCTAAGTCATTATGGTGCAGCTTATCTATATAAGGTTGCGCCAGTCGAGTCTGATTTGGCGAACCCCCTAACCATAGTTGGTAAGATTCTGGAGCGCTACCGACAAAGGCCAATTCTGCCAAGTAAGGACGAGCGCAGCCATTGGGGCATCCTGTCATCCTTACCACAAAATGTTCTTTTTGTAAACCTAATTTATCCAACAGAGCGCGAATCCGTTCCAAAATGCTTGGTATTGCTCGTTCCGATTCTGTGATTGCCAAGCCACAAGTGGGTAAAGCCGGACAAGCCATTGCATACCGCACTAAAGGTTCGATTTTACTGGGGTCGTCTCCGACACCGTGACGGCTAAGAATGTCTTGAATTGCTTCTTTGCTATCTGGTTCGATATCGTAAAAAATCAGGTTATGGTTGGGTGTCAGGCGGATGGGTAAGTTGAACTGTTCGACAATTTCCCGCAAGGCGGTTTTCAGTTGAAACGAACCTTCATCCTTGACTCGACCATTGTCAATGGAAATTCCTAAGAATAGTTTACCATCACCTTGTTCATTCCAGCCGAGGAAGTCGTGAAATTTAAACTCTGGCAGTGGTTTGAAGGCTTCAACTGGTTTACCGAAATATTCTTCAACTTGGGTGCGGAATTTATCTACGCCCCAGTCGTTGATTAGATATTTTAATCTGGCATGACGACGGTCGGTGCGATCGCCATAATCTCTCTGGGTAGCAACAATCGCTTTCACTATGTCGTAAACGTCATCTTTCGCCACATAACCAATGGGGTCTGCTAACCTAGCGAAAGTTTCTTCTTTACCGTGTGTTCTACCTAAACCACCACCAGCAAAAATATTAAATCCTTCTAATTGCTTCTTTTTATTGGTAATTACTACCAACGTCAGGTCTTGAGAATATAAATCAATCGAATTATCCCCTGGCACTGTCACGCAAATTTTAAACTTGCGGGGCATATAGTAAGTGCCATAAATCGGTTCTTCGTTGTCATGGATAATTGTGCCATTTCCATTACGTTGTCGGGCTGCCTTCACCTCTGGGGCTTCTTCAGCACTAATTGCCTTTTCCCCATCTAACCAAATTTCGTAATAAGCACCTGTCTGTGCTGTCAGCAAGTCAGCAATATTCTGGGCATACTCCCAAGCATACTGGTACTCTGGGCGATTCTTAAAGGGGGCTGGTGGTGCCATCACGTTGCGGTTGATGTCGCCGCAAGCTCCCAAAGTTGAACCCAGATTATTAACAATTGTAGCGATCGCTGATTTAAGATTCTTCTTTAAAATTCCGTGCAGTTGGAAACCTTGACGGGTAGTTGCTCGTAAGGTGTGGTTGCCATACTCATCAGCGATTTTATCTAAAGCCAGATACAGCTGCGGCGGTACTAAACCACCCGGATTTTTTGTCCGCAGCATAAACTGGTAATCTTTTTCCTGTCCCTTGGTGCGGTTGTCACGGTTATCCTGCTGATAAGAACCGTGATACTTCAAAAGCTGTACCGCATTTTCAGTAAAATGGGTAGTGTCTTGAAGAATCTCAGTTGCTACAGGTTCACGCAAAAAATTACTATTTTCCTTGATTCCTTCTACTTTGGAAGGCTTACGGGTTGCGATGGGGGAAGGAGCAGATTTAACCATTAGACTTGTATAGTATTCTCAATAAAGCATTAGTAGACGCCGAATCAGCACCCTTCGGCTACTTCATCCCCGGTAATCCGGCCGGAATAATGAGGAATATTCTAATTTTACCACGGCAAAAGCCGGCTTTATCAGTGATGTAACACTTAACAAAACCAGCTTTTGGGAGTAGTGAGTTTTGTGTGCTGAGTCCTGAGTACTTAAGTAAAGTATAGAATGACTGAGGACTCAATAATCTTTTATTTGAAGCGATAGCCAAGACCACCATTTATGGTGACAGCAGAAGCATCGCTATTTTGGTAAGCACCAAGTCCGACTTTAGCGTTAGTGTAGACGAGGAAATTGTTAGCAACTTCCGATTCAACACCAGCACCTACTACTACTGAATCTCTGTTACCTATAGGAGTTGGTGAGCCATCTTTTTCTACAAAAGAATAACCACCAGTTAAATAGGCGTTAGTTTTATTAGCAATAGGCACATCCACAGAAAGTTCTGGAATGATAGCACTTGTCTTATCACTCCAGAGAACATTACCGCGTGCAGAAAATGGGGTAGTTCCTAATTTTGCGCGACCTGTAACATTACCACCAAATGTAGCAGCATCGTTGATACCTTGTCCGCCACTAGTAACACCAGCTGCAACACCAGCGCCAATATAGCTAGCATCAGTACCCTTTTTGGTTTCAGCAGAAGCTTGACCAGCTGATAGAACAAGAGGAGCAATTATTAAGGAAGACAATGCAGAAATTGTCATGAAAGACTTGAGTAAGCGCTTCATAGTTTTTACCAAATTTTGTATTTTTTACTTGTATATTCCAAGTCGGAAATTGTATGAGAATGTTCCAAATGTTTCCCAGGTTTTATTAAATGAATCTTGGTATTGAGGCATAATACTTAAGGAATAACTATCCCTGAAAATCAGAAACAAGCTGTTATAATCACATTCAATGTCTTTTCATCTGGGTTCTTTGTTCCAAAAATAGACGCTTTGAAAACTGGCACAATATTTGGAACTAAAACTAAGCCTGGATATGGGAAATAAAATACCTGATTTAAAAAATTTTCCCAAACTTTTCACAGATGATAAAAAAGTAGGCTGTAGCATCTGTTGCAACAAGCTATAGAGGAAATCTATAAAGTTAATTTTGAGCAATTCTTGTGGAGATTGAATAATGCTAACCGCTACAAAAACGTTATCTGGTTTGATGGGTTTATGTGTCGGTGATGCGTTGGGTGTGCCGGTGGAGTTTACTAGCCGCGCTGAAAGAGTAAAATCTCCAGTGACAACGATGCAGGGTTATGGCACATGGAATCAGCCACCAGGAACTTGGTCAGATGATAGTTCATTAAGCTTTTGCTTGGCAGAATGCCTTTGTAGAGGGTATTCGTTGGATGCGATAGCCAATTCCTTCTGGCGCTGGTACAAGGAGGCTTACTGGACTCCCCGTGGCGATGTCTTTGATATTGGTCAAACTACCCACACAGCTATTATGCGCCTGAAGCAGGGAGTTGTTCCTCATCAGGCGGGTGGGAAGGTTGAAAATAGTAATGGCAATGGTTCGTTGATGAGAATCTTGCCGATAGCTTATTGTCACAGAAGTTTAACTTTAGGCGAATTGCTAGCGCGGGTGCATGATGTTTCAGCGATTACCCATGCTCATGCGCGATCGCAAATGGCCTGCGGCATTTATATTAGTATTGCAGTGGCCCTCTTAGAAGGGGCTGACCCGCAAACAGCTTATTTACAAGGATTACAAGATATCCAACCAATTTATTCTGTCCGAGAATTTTTATTAGAGAAGCCGCATTTTGGCAGAATTTTCAGTGGTGAGATTGCCAAGATACCAGTAGAAGAGATTAATTCTGGTGGCTATGTGATTGATACCTTAGAATCATCCCTGTGGTGTTTGTTAAATAGCTCGTCTTATTCTGAAGCAGTACTGAAAGCTGTCAACTTAGGCGGAGATACCGATACTACTGCTGCTGTCACCGGTGGGTTAGCAGGAATTTACTACGGAATAGAAAATATTCCCAAACAATGGATAAATCAAATTGCTCGTAGACAAGACATTATTTACTTGGCAGAGCGTTTTGCAAGGGCTGTCTACAGTTAGTTTGAAATTAAAAATTATACCAAGCATTTGATAAGAGACTTTTCGCAAGTAAAATCAGTGGTAGAAAAGTTTCATGCTGGTTGAACAATGCTAACCTCTGCAAAAACGTTGTCTGGTTTGATGGGTTTATGTGTTGGTGATGCATTGGGTGTGCCAGTGGAGTTCACCAGCCGCGCTGAACGAGTAAAATCTCCAGTCACATTGATGCAGGGTTATGGAACTTGGGATGTTCCTGCTGGTACGTGCTCGCTCAGATGACAGTTCGCTGACCTTTTGCTTGGCAGAATGTCTTTGTGAGGGATTTTCACTGGATGCGATTGCTAATTCCTTCTGGCGCTGGTATCACGAAAGTTACTGGACTGCTCAAGGCGAAGTATTTGATATCGGTAACACCACATTTTTAGCAATTGTCAACTGGAAACAAGGAACTCCACCCCTGAAAGCAGGTGGTACTAGTGAAAATAGTAATGGCAATGGTTCGTTGATGAGAATTTTGCCGATGGCTTATTGTCACAAAAGTTTATCTCTTGATGAATTGATTGCACGGGTACATCAAGTCTCTTCCATTACCCACGCTCATCTCCGTTCTCAAATGGCCTGTGGCATTTATATTAGTATTGCAGTGGCGCTCTTGGAAGGGGCTGACCCCCAAACAGCTTATTTACAAGCATTGCAAGATATCCAACCAATTTATTCTGTTCAAGAATTTTTGTTAGAGAAGCCGCATTTTAGCAGAGTTTTCAGTGGTGAGATTGCCAAATTACCAGTAGAAGAGATTAATTCTGGTGGCTATGTGATTGATACCTTAGAATCATCCGTGTGGTGCTTGTTAAATAGCTTGTCTTATTCTGAAGCGGTGTTGAAAGCTGTCAACTTAGGCGGAGATACGGATACTACTGCCGCCGTCACTGGTGGGTTAGCGGGAATTTACTACGGCGTAGAAAATATTCCCAAACAATGGATGAACCAGATTGCTCGTAAGCAGGACATTATTAACTTGGCAACTCGTTTTGAAGCAGCTGTTTACGCTTAGAGTTAGTAGTTGAGAGTAAAAAGTGAGGAGTTATGAAAATTCTAACTCCTCACTCTTTACTTTTAACTTGCTGAGAAATCCACTGTAAGTAGGCTTGAGAACCAGCAACAATTGGTAAAGCAATAATTTCTGGCACTTCATAGGAGTGCAATTCCTTAATTTTGGCCTCCATTGCCGGAAATTGCGCCAAATCAGTTTTAATCACTAATTGCCATTCTTGCTCTTTATGCAGTTCCCCTTGCCAGGTGTAAATTGAGTGGATTGGTAACAGACTCACACAAGCCGCGAGTTTAGCTTCCACAAGGGCATTTGCAATTGCTTCTGCCTCCTGTATATTGCCAGCTGTCACCAATACCACACCATAGCCAGCAGCTGTCTCCATGACCTCTAAACCGTCATAGATAAGGAATAGACCTGACCATCAATCAGCAGCCGTGTAATGCCCTTAGCTTGCAGATGAGTCCGAGCCTTATGGAGCATTTTACTATCAGGAACTTTAATCACGCGATCGCGCTTCGTCGAAAAGCGCTTGGCGACGCGATGGTTATCAAATACCGGCAGAGTCCTTTGCTGGGTTTCCAGGCTAGGAATTTGTCCTAAATCACCAAAGTCTTTCAGAGGTCGCGTAATTAATTCTGAGGAACGGTCAATTACCAAATAGCAAGTTTTCGGCAAATTGGCTATCGACAGTGGTAAAACTTCAACTGATGCTTCACCTGGTCTTCTTCTTGTAACTAAAGGTCTTTGCTCATCCAGGTCATCATCATCAAAGTCTTCTTCCTCAAAGTCGTCATCTTCTAAATCATCATCATCTAAATCATCCAAATCTTCGGATTCATCGAGCAAATCTTCGCCCAGCATCTGCGCGATAACAGCCGCTCCTGGATGTTCATTCTTTAGCGGTGGGATGGGGATGCTGACTATTTCCGGCGGCTTTGGCTCTGGAGTTTCTAATTTATCTGCTGTGACTCGGAGTTTCGGTTTTTCCGCAGCCGAGGGGCGTCGCCGCACCCGTCTACTAGCAGCAATTGACTCCGCCGTTTCCTCTGAGTTAAGTTCCTGCTCAACACGAATTATCTTACGTGGCTGTGGCTCAACCTTTGGCACTTCCAAGGGTTGGCTTTCGCTGGGTGGAACTTCTATCTCCGGCTCTGGTTCTGGTTGAGTCAACAGAGGTAACTGCTCGTAGCTTACCTGCGCCCTTCCTTCAGGAGTTCTCGCAGCCCGTTTTAAGGAGACTAAGTATTCATACTCATCTTCTGGCAAAGTGCTTTTGAGCAGGCGACTAATTGTCGAGTTACTCACACCATAGCGGTCTGCCAAAGTTGAGGTTGTTTCAGCAGTCTCTCGATATAACTTCAGAATTTCTTGCTTGTCAGAGTCTGTTAATTTTCTCACGGTAGATACCAAAAATCCTTACTAAGCTCGTTTTCGTCCACTGGTACGCCGCGTTCGTCTTAGTGATGCGTCATATTCTAAGACAGCGCCCATGCCAAATAACACTCCGCTAAACACCCAAAACACTTCTAATATCTCTCCACTTTGATAATTGGGGCCTTGGGCGTATTTAAACCACATATCTGCAATGTAGAGCGAAAAGGCCGCGGCTGCAATCATTCGCCAAGACTGGGAAACTCTTCCCCCCCAAAAGGCTAGTAGCAGGGTGGTAGCAATAATTAGCAAAACTACATCGCTAACTACGTAAAACCAATTCAAAATAGCGACTAGCAGTTCTGAGGGTGTTCCCTGCTGCATAGAAATCCACCATGCTAACAAACTACCGAACACTGCAATTGCTAACACAATCAGCCACTGCCATTTTTCCAGATTAATTCGCCTGGAAGCCACAGCTAAAATCATGCCTGCGCCAAGTAATAGATAAGTAAGTACAAAAAATATATCGCCTACAGACACATCTGGTTCATCTTTTAAAACTATTTCGGTATAGCCGAAAATTATCCCTCCAACGAAATAAGAAAGCATACCTAGCCCAATTAAGAGCCAAACATTCCGGCCACTGACGATTTGCGGACTCAGCCAGTTCCTCAAGCATAAGATACCGGCACCCAAATAAGCTAAAGCTTCAAAAATATTTGTGCCAATCACATACCACTCGGCTCGGCTTTCTATGCCATCTGCTCCGGGAACTTTGGCACTAAACAACAAAAAGTATAGCAGTGCCAGTACGGCCCAGCCAATATTAGCTAAGACAATGTTCTGAGTAGTGAAAATTGATTTAGAAAGGAACGAATTCTCGTAAGAGTTACTCATAGGACTTGACTATGTAGATGCACTCTGGCAGTATTTTGAATTAAAGGACTGTATATCTAGCAGTGTATCTATCGGGTAATACACAATCGAACACCAAAAGCAAGTGCCAGTGGCAGGATTTTTGTGAAAAAATTTCCATGTTACTGCCATAGTTTACCCAGTGGCGATTGATTTAGCCAAGTGATAAACAGTGATCGCTCGGCTTCTGGCATATCTTCTAGCTTATAAATTACTTGTTTGGTAAAATTAGCATTGCCAAAATAGGCCTTTCCTAATCGATGCAGTTCTTGTAACAGGATAACTACATGATTTTCTTGCCAATCAGGTATTTTGGCTGTTGGCAAAGGATTAGTAGATACCAGATATTTCACTGCTTCTAGGGATGATGCTTGGGGAAATTGTTTCTGCTTGAACACCTCCGCAATATCTTTTTCAAATAATGCAGCTTGTCTAGCACCTAAAAACTCTTCAATGTCGATAGAAACACCCTGTAACAGCAAAATACCGGCTTGGATTAAAATCGCCGTTTTGCCATGACCACCTGTGTCACTATCTAGTTGCTCTAAACGGATTTTACCCCAAACACTAAAGCGTTCCGGTTCCTCCAGCAAAACACAGGCTTTACCTCGGTTATCCGTTAATTCTCTCCATAAGGCTCTAGCTTCTTCCTCTTGACTAGCTTTGAAAACACTAATCAAGCGGAAAGTCTGCCCTTGATAACTGAGGATCGGCACCTGCTGATCCTTTTTTGGGTGCTGAATGCTTGATATTTCAACATCCTGCCGTTTGAGAATAAACATGGCACTAGCAAATAACTCCTCACAGGGGCACTCTTAATATGGAATATATAATGGCATTTGGCAGCATCGCCAAGGCTGAAATTACCTAGCATACTGTAGGAATGAGCCTAGCGATCGCCCGATCCTTCCCGAAGGTAGCCGCCCAGAGGACGTTAGCGCTAACGGGCAAATAACCCCTTGACAACACAATATATCTAAACCAATACCCCATCTGTTTCGTTTTCGGTGTAGATTGCACTAACTAGCGACTAGCATCTTAGCCTTGCTAGTGGTAAATCTGCAATTTTCGATTGCTTCTTGTTACGTCGAAACGATATAATAGTTAAGATGACTCTTTTGGGAGCCATTATTTTGTTTTGGGCGCGTAGCTCAGTGGATAGAGCCACGGATTTCTAATCCGTTGGTCGCAGGTTCGAACCCTGCCGCGCTCGTTTTAACTCAATATGAACCCTAAAAAAGCCTTTTCATGGTAATTTACCAAATAGGTTTGAGAGTTCATATAAATGCACCACACAAAAGATAAAGGCGATCTAGCAGCTGCTAAAGTGATAGCAGATTTAGTCGAGAAAGAATATTCGGTTTTTGTACCAGTAGTAACTGAACATGCACCCTTTGATTTGATTGCCTACAAAGATGGCAAATGTTACAGAATTCAAGCTAAGTACAGTTGTGATGGCACATTGAAAAATAAAAGCAATTGGGCAGACAAGAATGGTTGTCATGAGAAAAAATATAAATCTGATGACTTTGATTTCTATGGTCTTTATTTGCCAGATATAAACAAAGTAGTATATCCATCAATCACGTTTGGCGGTTGCGGTATCAGGACAACGCCACCTAAATCACCCAATCCTTTTTATTGGTGGGAAGATTTTACAGATTTAACTGAAGTAGCACTTAAGCGAACCTACAAGGAGTTTGGCGTTGACTTAACAACTAGAAAGGCTAACCCAGACTCTAGAATTCACACTAGAAAAGTTGAAAGGCCATCAAAAGAAGAACTAGAAAAACTAGTTTGGGAAAAGCCAACCGCACAAATTGGCAGAGATTTTGGCGTGTCTGATAAAGTTGTAGAAAAGTGGTGTAAGGCTTATGGGATAGAAAAGCCACCTAGAGGGTATTGGGTGAAGAAAGCTTATGGAACAGTAGAAAGACACTTAACAATCATGACGAAGATTGAAACTTATTGAGTCTACTCAAAAAAATTAAATAAATGAAAACTTTTTTATACACAGAAGATATTCCATCTAAATAGTCAAAATAGTCACAAATACAAATAAGATAATTAGCTTTTTAACATTTTAATTCCTTCAAAAGCTTGAAGCTCTTGCTTTCACGTTGATTATTCTATCTATTTAAAAAGCCCGTGACGAGGATTGAACTCGTGACCTCACCCTTACCAAGGGTGTGCTCTACCACTGAGCCACACGGGCAAAATATAACTTTGATTTTTCAGTTTTAAGTTACAATGCTGGGAGCTTTGCTCTTAACCCAGTCATTATAACTTATAACTTCGTAAGTGGTGGGCCGGGCTGGATTTGAACCAGCGTAGGCGCTAGCCAACGGATTTACAGTCCGTCTCCATTAACCACTCGGACACCGACCCGATTTGTCTCACGATTTAAAATCTTAGCACCACCTTTTATAAATTGCAAGTGATTAGAAAAAACAACTTGTGGGTAGAGATCGCAACAAAACTGCGTCTCTACCATCTAGATAAAAAATACTGGTTACACGCTCATCTCCAGCATTCGTTGCATTGGTCGCAGTGCAGCAAGGCGAATATCCTCTGACATGGTAATTTCGGGAGTGCGATTTTTCATTGCCCAGTAGAGCTTTTCTAGGGTGTTTAACCGCATAAACGGACATTCGTTACAAGCACAGTTATTCATCGGCGGTGCAGGAATAAAATGCTTGTCAGGAGCTAATTTTTGCATTTGGTGAATGATTCCCGGCTCTGTCGCCACGATAAATTCTTTCGTGGGGCTACTTTGACAATACTTGAGTAAGGCGGCTGTGGAGCCAATAAAGCTGGCGTGGCGCAATACACTACTTTCACATTCTGGATGTGCGATCGCCTCTGCTTCTGGGTGGGCAATTTTTAACTGAACAATTTTCTTTTCCGAGAAGGTTTCATGGACAACACAGCTACCTTGCCATAGCACCAAATCTCGTCCGGTCTGTTCCATAACATAGCGCCCCAAATTGCGATCGGGGGCAAAAATAATCGGCTGTTCTTTCGGTATCTGCTGGACAATTTTCACAGCGTTGGAGCTAGTACAAATAATATCGCTCATCGCCTTGATATCAGCAGAACAGTTGATGTAAGACACCACCAAATGATTCGGATGCGCTGCTTTAAAAGCTGCAAACTCGTCTGCTGGACAACTGTCTGCTAAAGAACAACCAGCATTCAAATCTGGTAAAAGTACTAATTTATCGGGATTAAGTATCTTTGCTGTTTCTGCCATGAAGTGAACGCCAGCAAAGACGATCGCATCTGCATTGGTTTTTTCGGCGGCTCTGGCCAGTTGTAATGAATCCCCAATAAAGTCGGCAATATCCTGAATATCTGGCTCTTGATAATAATGCGCCAAGATAACGGCGTTGAGTTCTTTTTTGAGACTCTGAATCGCGGCAAACAAATCTAGTGGTAATTCACCCAGTTGGGTGTTTTCTCGTTGAGCTAGTGCAGTGGTAAACACAGTTTAGGGGTGCTTTATGTTGCAAATGTATGTCCTGTGGATTCAATTATAGTAGTTTTTACCAAAAATAGTGGACGGTTGATATTTTGGGGTTGTGTCAAAATCGGGCTGAGTTTCATATCCTGGAGATAGACGGCAAGGAAAGTGGCATGACCAGTCAAAAAACTCAATCGATAACCCTCAAAATTGCTGTAGTTGGAGATATTCACGACCAATGGGAAGTGGAAGATGGCGTTGCACTCAAGCATTTGGGTGTTGACTTAGTGTTGTTTGTTGGGGATTTTGGCAACGAATCGGTGGAAGTGGTCAGAGCGATCGCTTCTCTCGATATTCCCAAAGCAGCCGTAATGGGCAACCACGATGCCTGGTACACCGCCACCGAATGGGGACGCAAAAAAGCTCCTTATGACCGCTCTAAGGAAGACTGGGTACAGGAACAACTCGATTTATTAGGCTCGTCCCATGTCGGTTACGGTAAGTTGGATTTTCCCGCTTGGAATTTAACTGTAGTGGGGGGTCGTCCCTTTACTTGGGGTGGCCCGGAGTGGAAATTCGCGGAAATCTGTAAAGAACGTTACGGTGTGACGAGTTTAGAAGAATCCGCCGATCGCATCGTGAAAGCAGTTAAAAGCGCCGCTTACGAGACAATTATATTTTTGGGTCACAACGGGCCTAGTGGGTTAGGCGATCGCCCCGAAGACCCGTGTGGCAAAGACTGGCATCCAATTGGCGGCGATTTTGGCGATCCAGATCTGGGCGAGGCGATTTCTCAAGCCTTGACTGCTGGTAAAACCATTCCTCTGGTGACATTTGGTCACATGCACCGAGATTTACGCCATACCAAGAAGGTGCAGCGAAAACCCATCTTTAGAAGTCCAGAGGGAACAATTTACTTAAATGCGGCTAGTGTCCCCAGGATTGTGGAAAATGATGGCGAGAAGTTGCGTAACTTTTCCATTGTCACCCTAGAGGCGGGTGTGGTTTCGCAAGTTTCCCTAGTTTGGGTGGGGAATGACTTTCAGGTGGCTAAGGGGGAAATTTTGTACGAGCGATCGCGTATTGTGTCGTAGACATTCGCATCCAGTAGTGCAATCTGCGTAGATAATAGGGTATAGTATGATCTGTCAAGTTTAGTGCTAACCAACAAAAGCGCCTGAATAGCGTCTAAAACTAGGAGCAGCACAAGTTTGACAGATTTACTGGAGAGGTGGCAGAGTGGTCGATTGCGTCCGACTTGAAATCGGATGAGGCTAAAACCTCCGGGAGTTCGAATCTCCCCCTCTCCGTTGAATAGTTTGGGGATTAGATATTGGTTAATAGCTATTGCTTAGTAGTTCAGCAAGAAGCTGATACAAAATTTTGTATTACACCCATAGTTGGTTTAAATGATCAGGCAAATCTATTTCCTCTGTTTGCTCAACTGATGGAGTTGCAAGACCGCTCAGTTCGTCTAAATCTCGGATTTTTTTAACAAGTATCTGAATTAGAGAACCGTTTTTACCTAACTCAAAAATATCATTTTTGTCTAAGACAACTATTCTTTTTTGGGTCTTAGCATGAAAAATTACTTGACGTAATCTACAGTCACTGATTGCTCTCTGTCTAGCATCACCTGGTTGAGGAAAGCCTGCTGCTCCGTTCAGTGTAAAAAATATTCCCAGTCCAACTGTGCTTGAGAGATTTAAGTCTAAGATGCTGCATAGTCGCGCAAACTGTTTGTCAGGCAAGCGATCTTTGGTTGCTTTTGCTTCAACAACTATGCCTCTTTGATTCTCTTTAAGATAGAGCTGATTACAAACATATAACCAGGCTGGTTGATCTCCACTAACTAGAAAGTCGTATTGAGGCCCTGCTGACTGAAAGCTCTTGAAGCTTGTAGCTCCTTGAAGTCCACGAAAGACAAGACAGACAATTTGCTCAAGCAACTCACCTGCTTGTTTACTTTGTGGAAGTGTAGGATTTTTCAGTTGTGTAAAGTCTTTGAGTTTTTCTAGATATTTTGAAAGTCTTAGGTCTTTTACAGTGTACAAAAAAGGTGCTAACTTATCTGATGCTGGGTCGTCTCTGTTAAGAAGTGCCAGAGTATCGAGAGCTGATTGAACTAACTCTTCTTGACTGGGCATACTTTAATTAGAGAAATTCGATTGAATCCATAGACTTTGCCATAATATCAAAGGACAATTCATTGTAGTCTTCAACACTCTTTTCACAAAATGGACAAGCCCAAGGCAAATTAGGAAAGCCTTGACCATAGGGAATTGCCCCTGCTGGCACATCAGGCTCACAATTATGATAAATGAGAAGCTGATTTTCACAGAGTCCCTCAGCTTCGAGAACAGCTATGACTGCAAGCGCTTCAAAGTATTCCAATCCCAATCTGACGGCAAGCTGGTGTGGCATAGCCGTTTTTGATGGTTTCTGAAAGTGCCTACTCAGTTCAGCCCTTTGCTCACCAGATAGGAAATCTAAACGTCCTTTACAAATCAAGCTGACCATTGCCTTAGCCTCGAAGTCCAAGTTCCCTTAGAAGAAACTTTAGTACACCCGTACTCCCTCCATAGTATCCTGAATGGCACTTTAGATGCTGAAGAGAATCTTGGGTTTTAGAACCGGGTTTGAGTCCAAAGTAACAATGTGCTTTGAAAAGCTTTTCTAATTGAGCTTTGGTTTTTGAACCTTCAGTGTCAGCTTCCCTCAAATTGACTTCTCTGTCTAGACTGAATTCATAAGATTTAGTGCCCCATTCTTTTAGCAGAGTACGTAAAAGGGCATTTTCAACATTACTGATTTTCTCCATATCATCTGTAAAGCCAAGTGTCTCTAGTGCAGATTCAGCTAATTGTCGAGATAGTGCCTGTAACCCACTCGCATCAATTTCTTGCACTCCAGAACTATGAGCATTCAGAGCAACCCCAGCAGATTCTGCTCTTATCCGCAAGTGCTGCCATTTATAGTGAAAATCATTGATAGATTTATTGAGATATTTATTCCACATTTCATGCAGAACTAAACGAGGAAGATTGGGGTAAACCCATTGACCTTGCAGATAATCAGCTAGTTGATCGAAGAATGCTGGAATATACAACCAGAAAGGAAACTGTGTTGATTTATCTGTGTGTTCATTACTGCGTGGAGTAAATGAAAAGCCTTCCCATGATAAAGCAACATAATTATGCCCAACCTCAGCAATAACAGACCACCGAATATTACATTCCTCAAACTGGCTAGTTTCACCAGTCTTCCTGCGGACATAATCAGGAATCTTATAGGTGCGAATATACCATTTCTGTAGTCCCGTAGTCTCTTGAAGTGGGCCATACCAGCCCTCTTCACCAAATTCTGTTAATAGCAAAGCAGGCGACTTTAAACTAGGTGTACAGGCACTCTGTCCTTGCTTGATGCTCAACCACATCCTTGGCTGCTTGACATACGCTAGTAAAACTTCATCTGTAGTAAGTTCACCTTTTTCAAGGGAATTAGCTATGTGTAAAGCTATTTTTTCTTTGTTTTCCTTACTCGCAACTGACGGAGCAATTTCTCTGAGGGTTGCAGCCTTAAACTCCCAACTAGACAAAAATTGTACGCAAAAATCTTTGCCAGAAGGGAAGCCATAATCCACAAAAGCTTTAATGCTCATAGAATTTTTTGTGAGGAGGTCAATTTTACTAAGTGGAAGTGATATTAGCACTCAGAGCATACTAAGATAGCGTCTACTTTAAGTATTTAGTTTTGATATTTGTTTCAAAAGCGATCGCTCCTCTCTCCTTATGCTTGCATTGTGCTAGCATAATGATAAATTCTACTTTGAGGTAAAAGGATGGCTACCCTTTATGTAAGAAATTTACCCGATGATTTGTATACAAAACTGCAAGAGTTAGCGGCATCTCAGCACCGTTCAATTAACGCCCAAGTTATAACTCTGTTAGAACAAGCTTTAAAAACTGAAGGACAGCAAATAGAAGACCAGAAACGACAAAATGTACTTAAAGTCCTAGAAGAAAGCCGCCAGCGTCGCCGTGTGAATCCAGCAGACTTTGGATTACCTGATAGTACTGAACTAATTCGAGAAGACCGCGATAGATGAGCAATCCTCTTAGATGCGTGGTGGATACCAGTGTGTGCATCAAATATTTTATCTCTGATCCACTAACCCCCAAAGTTAACCAACTTTTTGATCACCTTGCCAATCCACAGACAGAAATGTTTGTTCCAGACCTTTTTTACATTGAGTGTGCTAACGCCTTATGGAAGTATGTCCGTGCAAGGATGTACACTGGTGCTGAGGTTCAGGCAGATTTAGCTACTCTCAAAGCTTTTCCCTTGCGTGTTGTCTCTACGGCTGATTTGATGGCGGATGCTGTTGCGATCGCATTAAATTATAGAATCTCCGCCTATGATGGCTCTTATGTCGCACTTTCACAGCAGGTATGTGCAATGCTAACTCTCGACGGTAAGCTGGTAAAGGCAATAGCCGCTTCGTCTTACAATGTTTCCTCGTTTAATGACTTTGAGGTTCCACCGTTGGAGCCAACATAATTACTAATTCGTAATTCGTAATTCAATTGTCAAAAATGCCTTTTACTTATAACCGCACGGTTCGCTTTCAAGATACTGATGCTGCTGGGGTAGTTTATTTTGCTAACGTTTTGGGTATTTGCCATGAGGCTTATGAAGAATCTTTAGAAGCATCAAGTATTAATCTCAAAGATTTTTTTACTAATCCTTCTGTAGCTTTCCCCATTGTTCATGCTAATATTGATTTTTTGCGCCCTATGTTTGTCGGGGACAAGTTACTGATTAGTTTAATTCCCCAAAAAATAGGTGTTGATAAGTTTGAAATTACTTATGAAGTAACAGTGGCTGAGGTGGTAGTTGCTAAGGTTATTACTCGCCATGTTTGTATTGATGCAAGTAGTAGAAGTAAACAGGAATTACCTGATGAGATAGTTCAGTGGTTGGAGACGAACCGCAGAGACGCAGAGGACGCAGAGAGAAGAAGGTCGAGAGAGATTATGTGATGGAATTTTGAAGGAATTCCGTGGCTATTTGCTGTAGCTGTTGGCGGTTAATTTTACCTTGGGAGTTACGGGGTAAGTTTTGCTGGGGAATCCAATATTTTGGGATTTTAAATTTGCTGAGTTTGTCTTTGAGTAGAGTTTGGATTTTTAAGGCAGAGGTATCTGATTGTTTGGGAATGTAAATCGCTGTTAACGCTTGTCCCCAGTGTTTATCTGGGATACCGATGACACAAATATCGGCAACCATTTGAGTTGATTGTATAGCTGATTCAATCTCTGCTGGGTAAATATTTTCGCCACCTGTAATAATTTTGTCGCTGTTACGTCCGACTATATTTAAATGTCCTTGTTCGTCTAAAAAACCTAAATCATCTACTTGAAAATCATTTTGATTTTGTCTGATTATCGGATAGTAACCAAGAGCTAAAGATTGAGCATGAATGGTGATATTTCCTATTTGATTGGAATTTAAAATCTCACCTTGGTGATTGCGAATAGTTACTTTTGCATGGGGAAGAATTTGACCACTGCTAATTTTACCGTCGAGAAAATCATCTGGTTTGAGGGTAGCAATTTGAGAGGCGGTTTCTGTCATACCATAAGTAGGTGCTAACCGGATACGGTGAAATCTGGCTTTTTCTAGTAGTTCTTTCCATGCTGGCGCACCTCCTAAAAGTACAGTATTAAATTGGGATAACCATTCAGTTAATTCTGGATTTTGCAGGAGGCGTTGTAACTGTGTTGGTACTAAAGATATGAAAAATTCTGATTGTTTAATATTGAATATCTGACCTGTTTCTACTGCTTTGAAGGGTAGAATAGCTAGTTTACCTCCAGTAGTTAAGGAGCGCATAAATTGCATTAAACCGCTCACGTGATACAGGGGTAATATGCAAAAAGAATTGACTTGCTTTAGTTGAAAGTATTCTGTAAATCCTTGTACTGATGAAATGAGAGTTTCCCAAGTGTGAATGGCAAATTTAATCTGCCCCGATGAACCACCCGTAGGAATCATGATCGTTGGGCATGGGGCACTTGTACTGAGCGTAGTCGAAGTATTGGGAATTGGACATTGGTAATTATTCCCATTCCCTATTCCCCATTCCCTATTCCCCATTCCCAAAATAATATCTGGCTGTACTAAATCAAAGACTTGTTGCCATTCTTGTGTTCCCCAGTCGGGGTTACAAAGAAAAACTGGACAATTAGCTGCACAAGCGGCAATAAAGCTTGCTAAAAACTGCACTGGTTCCCGTTCAGCTAAGATAATTTGTGGTGGTGTTCCACATTCTGATAGTTGTGTTAGTTCTAAATGTAATTCTTGAGCTATTTGATTAAATTGATGGCGATCGTAACCGATTAGCCAATCATTTTGAGCTAGGTTATTAAGATAGTCTAAAGGTCGTTCCATAAACTTTGAAAGCACATATCTTCTTGTTCAAAAAAATGGTCGATGCCAAAACCAATCGCTCTGTTGTTTTGGGATAATTCCGCCGCTAGTTGCAGTGCTGCAAGTCTAGCGATCGCAGTTTCAAATACTGATGAAAATACAGTATCAATTTGATATTGGTGGCAAAATTTTCTCAGACGAGATGGCGATCCAACTATCCCAGGTTTGATGACAAAAATTCCTCGCCAACCTTGTTGATAACAGGCGGCGAGTTGTCCAAGTGTGGCGACAGATTCATCTAAAGCGATCGCAGTTTCATAACTCGTACTCAATTCCAACATCTGCTGAAATCGATCGACGGGTAACGGTTGTTCGATAAATTCAATTTCTAGGGGTAGTTCTGAATTTGCCTTGAGATTATCGCAAGTCCGCAGCCATAAGTTAGCTTCTTCATAACTGAGTCCACCGTTGGCATCTAATCGCAGTTTGGTAAAGGCTGGTAAGGTGTGTATCAGCGATTCAAAAATTTTGAGTTCATCAGCGATCGCATCCACACCAATTTTCCACTTAAAGGTACGATATCCCTGCTGCCACAAAGTCTCCCATTGATTTAAAGCCGCTTCCCCAGATGGTAATAAGCCGCTATAGCGCAAGGAGTGAAGCATAGAGGATAAATTTAAATTCTTCTCCTCTGCTCCCTTGCTCCCCTGCTCCCCTGCTCCTTGGTCACTGAGCGTAGCCGAAGTGCTACTCCCCTGCTCCCACGCTGACTCAAAGCCAAATTGACAAGCAGGTAACTCATCTGGGATGGAGAAAATTATCTCGTCTGTGATTTCTTCTGGGAGTTGGCGACAAAAATCTAAGGCTTGTTCTAGGGTTTCGGAACCAAACCTGCTAATGGGGGCAATTTCTCCCCAGCTAACTTTACCTGATTCATTGGTGAGACGGAGGATAATACCTTCACGAATATCCCACTTACCATGATTAGTAGTCAGCGATCGCAAAAACCTTCGCCGATAGGGACGAAATTCAAATCTGTAGTCATTTGTCATTTGTCATTGGTCATTTTCTCTCTGTTTCAATGCCCCATTCCCCATGCCCAATGCCCCATGCCCTAAATCACAAATCCCAGTCCCAACAGCAAGCAAGCCCAGAAATGCACGGCTACGGCGATAAATTTACAGTTACTAACTTTGTCTGGTTGGTTGTGATTTTCTTGGACGTGGCGGCATAATTTGACAGCAAAGGGTAAACTTACCCAACTTAGTAACGTCCAAACTGGAAAAATCCCCAATAGCACAAATAGTAAAGTGAGGGGATAAATGCTACCAGTAAACCAAACTAGGAGTTTGGCCCCTTTTGCTGTTCCGAGACGGACGATAGGCGATCGCTTGCCTGCGGCTATGTCATCCTTAACTTGGTGAAAGTGTGAGCAGAATAAAATTAAGGTTGTGGCAATCCCAACAATTACTGAAGCTGCTAAACCTGTCATAGACCAAGTTTGGGTTTGGCTATAATATGCTGCCTCCACTGCTAAGGGGCCAAAGGCAAAAAAGCAAATAATCTCGCCTAAACCCTGATATCCTAAGCGAAAGGGAGGCCCTTGGTACGTGTAGCCTAAACCGCAGCACAGCAGTATTATACCGATAACAGTTAGGTCATGTTGCCAAAAGGCGATCGCTAGTATGCCCAGCAACCCCAAACCTAAACACAAATTTCCTATCCAAAATATCAATGGCTTATTGCCTGTTAAGTTCACCAGAGAATGGTGCTTATTTTGATCGATACCTGTTTCAGAATCAAACACATCATTACTGATATTTTCCCAGGCAAGAATTAAGATTGCCGCAGCTACAAAAGTAGAAAATACTACACCATTGAAAATTTTCGTTTCGGCAAATGCTACTGCTGTTCCCACCCAAATGGGCATAATGGCAACGCTATACATTGGTGGTTTAATCGCTGCCATCCATAACTTAGTGTTGGGATATAAAATTTGCTTGGTAGTCATCAGTTGTGATTAATTAAATTACTGGAATATTACTTACACTTGAGATTTTATAATTTCAAGAGACGCTAGATATGGGTCATATACAAACAACTGTCACTTTTACTATGGCTTGTTAACTTTGTGTTGTTAACACTCACCTTCACGTTGCAGTCTCAGGCTGAAACTGTCTTATCATAGTCTGAGAACACCACAAATAAGGCAAACTCTACGCTGGTGAAATAGTAACTTAATATGTTACCTGTAAAAATACGACCACGATTAATTACACTTTAGGAAGTGAACTTAAAAAAAATTTACTATCGTTAAATCCATGACAGTTTTACCATGTCGTAGCAACTTCTTTGTAAAGCACAAAGATTTATATCAATTTCTGGTAACAGTGCAAGAAAAGTGCGTCAAAAATAATTGCAGACAAATTGTTAGTGTCTCCCAAGAAATTGATTTAGTTGATCCTTTACTTGTATTAGATAAACTTACACAAGCAAATGAAATAAATTTTTACTTTGAGGACAGAGGTAAAGGAGAAGCGATCGCGGCAATTGATGCTGTAGCAAAATTACAGATCGATGGCTCAGACCGTTTTAGTCAGGCAGAATATTTTATCAAATCTTGTCTAAAAAATATAATTAATTTTGGTAACGCAAACCAACCTTTTTCTGGGCCTCACTTTTTTTGCTATTTCAGCTTTTTTGATAACAACGCTCAAGTAGATTATCCATTTCCATCGGCTACCATTTTTCTTCCGCGCTGGCAAGTAGCCGTAAAAAATCAGCGTTGCATATTAGTAACAAATATAATTATCAATCAAAATGTAAATATTGAAAGATTATTGGAGAAGATTCAAAATAAAATTCAATTTATCCAATCTTTAGAAAATTACTCTGCTAATATTGATTATTTTCCGAAAAACTTATATAAAAAATCTGTCACCAACTCTGCTCAATTTAAACGTTCAGTAGTATCTGTTTTGGAAAAAATTCGGTCTACCCATTTAAGTAAGATTGTCCTAGCAGATATATTAGATGTAAAATCAAGCAATCACTTTAGCTTAGTTAAATCATTAACTAATCTTAGACAAAATCATCCTAATTGTTATATTTTTTCTACAAGTAATGGCAAAGGACAAAATTTTATTGGTGCAAGTCCAGAAAGATTAATTAGTATTAATAATCAACAGTTAATTACTGATGCTTTAGCTGGTTCTGCACCACGAGGTAAAACCCCTGCTGAAGATGCAGCTAATGCCAATAGCTTACTAAATAGTGAAAAAGAAAAGCACGAACATTCACTAGTGCTTGATTTTATAACTCAACGTCTATTTCAGTTAGGTTTATCACCTCAAATATTAGCACCCCGCCTACGACAATTATCGAATATCCAGCATTTATGGACACCAATCAGCGCTACAGTTCCGATTAATATACACCCATTAAAGATTGTCGGACAATTGCATCCTACACCAGCCGTTGCAGGTGCAGCGCGAGATGTTGCTTGTGCGGAAATTCGTTGTTATGAAAGCTTCGAGAGAGGTTTGTATGCTGCACCTCTGGGTTGGATAGATTCTCAGGGTAACTGCGAGTTTATTGTGGGAATTCGTTCAGCATTGATTGATGGCGATCGCGCGAGATTGTATGCTGGTGCTGGTATTGTTGCTGGTTCCGATCCTGACAAAGAGTTTGCAGAGGTGCAACTTAAGCTTCAGGCGTTACTGAAAGCGTTAGTTTAAAGTTAATTACTAATCTTGTATGCCAGCTAAAGATATTTACCACAATTCTGTTAAAAACCTCTTGAAAAAGAGAGTTGGCATATTACCAACGATCCATTTATCTTAAGATGGGGTGCAAGAGATTTATATATTAATTTAGGTGCCCAAAAGCTAATAGCAGCAGAAAAAAGCGGACAGAAAATAGCAGTAGAAGTTAAAAGCTTTATCGGTGCTTCTCCAGTAGCCGATTTATAAAAGGCTCTAGGACAATATATTTTATATTACGATATTCTCAGTCGCTTAGAACCAGACCGCCGCTTGTATCTTGCTATTCGTCAACAACATACTTAGAATTATTTCAAGAACCAATTGGTAAGATATTGATAGAAAATCAGCGTCTTTGTTTACTCGTCTTCGATTCAGAACTAGAGGTGATTCTAGAATGGATACCTTAGATAATTATCGCCAAATAATTGAAAAAATATTAACCGAATATGCCCAACTTCCTTACGCTCATGGAGAACTAGAAAGACAGTTAATTATTGATAAAAATGCAACCCATTACCTACTAATCACACTTGGCTGGGAAAACAAACAACGAGTACATGGGTGCCTTGTCCACATTGATATTATCAATGATAAAATTTGGATTCAAAGAGATGGTACTGAAGATGGTATTGCTAACGAATTTGTCAGTGTCGGCATTCCTAAAGATCGTATCGTTCTAGCCTTTCAGCCTACCGAAGTAAGAAAGTATACTGATTTCGCTGTTATATAAATTTTAAATCTGGCGATCGCACCAGATTGTATGCTGGTGCTGGGATCGTGGCTGGCTCCGATCCTGATAAAGAGTTTGCAGAGGTGCAACTTAAACTTCAAGCTTTACTGAAAGCGTTAGTTTGACATTCAAAAAAGGACGTTTTTAAACAGACTATTTGAGTTGATTTTAATTATCCAAAGAATTGTAGGCTTCATTCAGTTTGGTGGCTGACTCTTCTAATAAGCGTTGTTCATGAGCATTTCTTGGTAACACCAGTTGGCGCTCAATACCTTGGGAACTAATGATACATGGAAGTCCAAGAACAACTTCACTACCAACTCTATAGTTAGAATCTGCTCTGGCCGATACTGGAAATATCTGCTTTTCATCTCGCAGGATGGTCTCAACTAACTGACAAACTACTATTGATATGCCATAGCTAGTATTTCCTTTACGTTCAGAAATGTTATAACCTCGCTTACGAGTTAACTCTGCGTACTCTTGCTGAATTTCTTCCAGCGTTGCTCCTTGTGGTATGGGAAATTCAGCTAACGGAATTCCCCCAATAAATGCACTAGACCAAACGACAAACTCACTGTCTCCATGCTCTCCAATCACATAAACACGAACATCTTGTTTACTAACGTTCAGTCGCTTACCAAGTTGATATCTCAGTCTAGCAGTATCAAGAACAGTTCCTGAACCGAAAATTAGGTTTTCTGCTCTAGTGGAACTGGCGATCGCAATCCGTGTTAGTACATCCACTGGATTGCTAACGATAAGTACGATTGAATTCGGTGCAACTCGATCCAATTCTTTCATCGTCGAACGCACGATCTCTGCATTATCGTTCAATATATCTAATCGGCTTTGTCCTTCTTTTTGCCGCACCCCAACAGTCACGACAATGATATCAGAATCAGCTAAATCTTCATACTGATTTGACGCTATAATTTCCATGTCTTTAAGTAAAGGAATGGTGTCTTCAATATCCCATGCTTGCCCCTCAGCTTTTGATAAAGTTCGGTCAAAAAGAACAACTGTTACACATTTACCAAGTAGCACTAAATCATTTGCTATATTTGCACCCACATTACCCGCACCAATAATACCGACCTTAGATATTTTGCTACTCATGCCAAATCTATTTTTTTGTAACTGACCCGATAGCTTAATGTTAACTCCGAACTAACCCTTTCGAGTCAAGATTATTGAAGCGATCGCTTCATCTCAAAGATTTAATATGTTGATGCAAGACAGAATTAATGAGTGTTTTGTCTTCGACACCCTGGAATTGAAACCAAGCTATGATTTTGGAGCAATCTGAATGAATTTCTGTGCTTGAGTTCCTGGCAATATCAACATTGCCTTCTCAAAAAACTCATCGTTTAATAATGGAATATTCAGAATAATCAACGTCGTCATCTGACATCGATTTCAATGCTTCCCAATTAGGATATGAGATATTGTTTAAATCGTTGGCGCTCATTATATTTTAGTTTCAGTATCGTAAATGCTTTATGAAAATTGAAGTGGTAAAAGCTACTCAACAACAGAAGTCAGTACTGTGTAATTTAATGGAACTATACCAGTATGATTTGAGTGAGATAGAAGTTAAAGATGTAGATGACTGCGGCTTATTTGGCTATGGATATCTTGATTACTATTGGACACAACCTGAGCGACATCCTTTTTTAGTCAAAGTTGATGATAAACTGGCAGGGTTTGTACTTGTTAATCAGCACACTTATGTTCATCAAGAAAACAATGCTATGTCTATTGCTGAGTTCTTTATCCTTAAAAGGTATCGAAATCAAGGTATTGGTGAACAGGTAGCTACTCAAATTTTCAACCAGTTTCCTGGTAGTTGGGAAGTACGGCAGACTGCTTTGAACTTAAGCGCACAAACCTTTTGGACTAAGGTAATTAGTCAATATACTAATGGAGCCTTTGACGAGGTTTTCTTAAATGATGACCGATGGCATGGCCCAATTAAAACTTTTAACAACTCAGAGAAACTATTAACCTAAAAAATACACCGGATAAATCAGTGTATTTCTAGCGTTATTCAAACCCATACTTTTGAGTATAGTTTACCCCAAATCATGATGAGTAAAAGCTTTAGCATTCGCTCCGGTGTAAGTAGCTACAATATGACCATCGCCAGTCATTTGATATTTGTATGTCACCAATCCTTCTAAACCAACGGGGCCGCGGGGAGGCATTTGTTGCGTACTAATCCCTACTTCTGCGCCAAAACCATAGCGGAAGCCATCAGCAAATCGGGTAGAACAATTGTGGAATATATTCGCTGAATTTACTAGTCCAAAGAAAGTTTCCACAGATGCTGAATCTTCAGAGATAATCGCGTCAGTATGGCGAGAACCATATTCGTTAATATGAGCGATCGCATCTTCTATAGAGTCTACAATCTTGATCGATAAAATAAAATCGCTGTATTCTGTTTCCCAATCTATCTCTGTTGCAGGTACGATGTTAGGTAAAATTTGCAAGGTGCGTTGATCGCCTCTTAATTCTACATGGCGTTCTTCCAAAGCCTCAGCAACTTTCGGTAAAAATTCTCTAGCAATTGATTGGTGAACCAGCAAAGTTTCAATTGCATTACAAACAGCAGGATATTGTGCTTTAGCATCGACGGTAATCGGAACTGCTTTAGAAATATCGGCAGCTTTATCTATATAAAGATGACAAATTCCGTCGGCGTGACCTAGTACCGGAATACGAGTATTTTCCTGCACAAATCTGACAAAGGAATTAGAACCTCTAGGAATAATTAAATCTACATATTTATCTAATTTCAAAAGTTCTAGAGTTTCTTCTCTAGTTGTAAGCAACTGTACCGCATCTGGATTAACAGCAGTTTGCGATAATCCTTGCTTAATAGCTTTAACTATCGTTTCACAAGAACGCACCGCTTCCTTTCCGCATTTAAGGATTACACCATTTCCCGATTTGATTGCTAAAGAAACAATTTGAATCGCTGCTTCTGGACGTGCTTCAAAAATAATCCCCAAAACACCTAAAGGACAAGTAATCCGTTTGAGAATTAAACCAGTGTCAAGTTCGCGGTGAATCTGCACTTTACCAATTGGATCGGCTAGCTTACCAACATCTCGTACCCCAGCGATCGCATCTCTTAATTTATGTTCATCCAACTGCAAGCGCTTATAAAGTGGTTGGGGAATTCCTTCGGCAGTAGCAGCTTTACAATCAGCAACATTTGCTTGTAAAATTTCATCTCTGGCTGATTCTAAAGCTTGGGCGATCGCCACAATCGCTTGATTTTTTGCCTCAGTGGAGAGAATCGCTAGCTTACTTGCAGCTTGGCGAGTTTGTCCGGCGATCGCAATTAGGGGAGAAGCAATATCAAAAATAGTCATAGTACAAATCTTTACTTTTTCCTCATCTTATCAATCTCAGGTTATGTTCATCATTCGTCTTCCTCCAATCGGGTGAACCATTTGGGTAATCAATAATTACTCTGACTGGGTGAAGCAAGACTGGGTTGAAAACATTTATTCTCTATATATCAACACATACAAAGAGGTACTAAGTTTACCGCAGCAAAAATATTCTAAGTATTATTACAGTTTTTATTTGAAAGTCTTAAATATGATTTATGCGTTCCCCAGGCTAGAGAGACATCGTAATGTATGTTTCTCTAGTCTTTTACTTAAGTAGATATTTTATACTGTAATTAATTAAATTTTTACGAAATTGCAGTGACGATCGCTGGATCTATTGAGTATTGATAGATCAAATACCACTCCTTTAGTAGGGAGATCCTATGTCATTGCAATCTGCATTAGATGCTTTAAACCAAAAACGTTATCAAGAAGCGGTTGAATTACTCGAACAATTCTGCCGCGATTGCGCTGAACACAATTCCTCAGATTATCTTTCAGCACAGATGTGGCTGATGAAAGCTTATCAAGCCACAGGCGAAACCGAAAAAGCCAAGGTCTTGTGTCAAAAGCTAATGATGAGTGAAAATCCCCAGGTTCGCAGTTGGGCAGAACAAGCCAGTCAATCCTTCCGCCAAACGTCACCTAAAGCTAGCCAAAAAGCTGGTCGCGCCGTTACCACTGGGATGAAATTAGCAATGGGGGGAGTGGGTGGTAGTTTGGCGTTAGCTTCTGGTGTCACCATGACCTTGCTGTTTGGCATGGTGTTGGCTTTAGGTTTGAGCTTAGTTTTTATTTTGGGTAGCGACAATCCACTCCAAGGATTAGCGATCGCTATTGGTATTACTCTAGTTTTTAATATTGCCGCCTTTTTCATATCTCCATTCATCATGGACTTAACCCAAGGCTGGCTTTACCAAACTCGCTGGGTAGAGTTGGCAGAAGTTGAAACCCTCAGTCCAGAGACAGCTAAAGTTATTCGCCAAGTTTGTCAGCAAAAAAATCTAAAAACGCCGCGTTTGGGAATTATTAACGACCAAAACCCCACAGCTTTTACTTATGGTTCATTGCCGAACAGCGCCCGTCTAGTCGTCAGTCAAGGACTTTTCACATACCTTGATGACGACGAAATTGCTACTGTTTATGCCCACGAATTGGGGCACATCGTCCACTGGGACTTTGCAGTGATGACAGTAGCTTCTACCTTAGTGCAAATTTGTTACTTGATTTACAGCACAGCCAGAAGATTTGGGCGCGGTGGTGGTGATAGCAAAATTAAAGATGCGATGCAAACTGCTGCCTTAGTTGCTTACGTGTTTTATGTCATCGGTACTTATCTAGTGCTGTACCTCTCCCGCACACGAGAATATTTTGCTGACCACTTTGCAGCCGAAAGTACGGGTAATCCCAATGGATTGTCTCGTGCTTTAGTGAAGATTGCCTACGGAATTTTAGAAGAAGGTTCGCGCACACAAGAACCCAGCCGTTTAATTGAAGGAACTCGCGCCTTGGGTATCTATGACCATAAAGCCGCCGCTTCCACAGGAACCGCCTACCGCATTGCATCAGATACCCAAAAAATTGGTCGCGTCTTTCTGTGGGATATGTTTAACCCTTGGGGCTGGTGGATGGAGTTAAATTCCACTCACCCCTTGACAGGTAAGCGAGTTCGTGCATTGAGTAACTATGCCGAACAATTGGGTTTACCGACTGAGTTTGATATGGGGCGAGTTATTGGAGAAGGAAAAACTCTTAATAAAAGTAGACTTTACGGCAACTTCTTTTTAGATGTTGTATTGTACGGTGCTGAAACAATTGGTTTCTTCGCTGGCTTAGTAATGGGTGTGATTTTGTTGTCAAGTTCGCAAAACACAGGTTTAGTATTGGGTGCGCCACTAATTGGCTTAGGAATCGGAATTTTCGTCAAAGCTTTGGTGATGTTTCCCGACTACAAGCAAGCACCGGAAACCGATATTCTCACTCTGATGTCAGACCCTTATGCCAGTCCGTTGCGTGGACAACCCGCAAAACTTGAAGGTCAACTTATTGGTCGTGGCGACGCTGGTTATAAATTTGGTTCCGATTTAAAAATTCAAGATCGTAGCGGAATGCTTTATCTGCATTATGCCTCACGCTTTGGCCCCATCGGCAATTTCCTGTTTGGGATGAAGCGAGTCCAAAGCTTGATAGGTGAACAAGTTGGGGCTGTGGGTTGGTTCCGTCGAGGTGTTGCGCCTTGGATGGATTTAATTCAACTCCAGAGCGAAAATGGCACTATTGTCAACAGTTACCATCGCTTTTGGTCATTCATCCTGGGCGGTGGATCGATTATCCTGGGAGTGGTCTTGATTATGTTTTTGAGCCGCAGCTAGCAAAGTTTCTAGGCTGCTGTGAAAGCATTTCTCAGTCCATCCAAGCTTTAATTTGTCAGGAGGTAGTTAGTAGCTGCCTCTTTTTTTATTGAAGGGGGCAGGGGGCAGGGGGCAGCACTTCTCTACGAGAGGCTTCGCCAACGGCTACGCTCAGTGACCAGGGGCAGGAGGCAGGGGGCAGGACAATACGGCGATGCCTACGGCTGGCTACGCCTACGCATTTATTACTAGGAGCTTACTTATGCATTAAACTTGTTT
Source organism: Nostoc sp. DedQUE02 (assembly GCF_034531035.1). Classification (NCBI taxonomy): domain Bacteria; kingdom Bacillati; phylum Cyanobacteriota; class Cyanophyceae; order Nostocales; family Nostocaceae; genus Nostoc; species Nostoc sp. DedQUE02. Next base: position 98,598 of record NZ_JAVRBY020000017.1, read on the forward strand.
ACTGCTTTTGGTAAGGTTCGCTACCACTCTCACCAACTCTTCTGGCTCAATTGGCTTGGATACATGAACTTGGAATCCAGCTTGCAGAGCGAGGCTTCGCTCTTCATCTCTAGCAAAAGCCGTTAGTGCTACAGCTGGAATTTTCTCCTTTTGCTCTGTTTCCTGCATCCGCACTTGGCGAATCAGAGAATAACCATCCTCATCTGGCATTCCGATATCACTGACTATAACATCTGGTTTTAATCGTACTAGCGTTTCCAAGGCTTCACTTACTGAGCTAACGGCTGTCACCTGCGCTCCCGACTGTTTAAGAATAAAAGTAACTAACTCACGCGTATCGGCATTGTCATCTACAACAAGTATTTGCAAGCTGTCGAGTACCGAGAGCCTATCGACTTTTAATCCACTCTCTTTAATTAACTGCTCAGGTTGCGGTTCTACTAGAGGTAACAGCACTGTAAATGTTGCTCCTTTTCCTTCCCCTTCGCTAACTGCATAGACTGTACCTGAGTGCATTTCTACTAAGTGGTATACAATTGCTAGCCCCAACCCCAAACCACTATCTGTTCTAGTAGTTGTACTATCAGCTTGACGGAAGCGCTCAAAGATATAAGGTAGAAAGTCAGGACTAATTCCCTTACCTGTGTCAGAGACAGTTATCTTAGCATTTGAGTTTACCTGTTCTAGATGTACTTCAACTCGCCCTCCGCTAGGTGTGAATTTGACTGCATTAGAGAGCAAATTCCAAACTACCTGTTGGAGGCGTTCTGCATCACCCATAACCTGACTTACAGAGGAGTCAATATTAGACTCAACTTGAATATTTTTAATTTCAGAGGTGGGATATATAGCTTCAATAGCCGCCTGAATTACAGGCACAAGCTCAACTTTAGCGATATTTAGACGGATTTTACCTTGTACAATCCGTGAGATATCTAAGATATCTTCAATCAGTTTCCTTTGAAGTTTGGCATTCCGCTCGATTATCTCCAATGCATTAGAAGTAGTGACTTCGTTCAATTTTCGATTACGTATTAATTGAACCCAACCCAGCATAGAATTGAGAGGTGTACGAAGTTCGTGAGAAACGATCGCTAAAAACTCTTCTTTCATGCGGTTAGCTTCTTGGGCTTGGCGATAAAGATGGGCATTATCAATAGCAAACGCTGCCCGTTGAGCAAGTTCTTCAGCCATTTTTAGGTCTACAGTAGTGTAATAGCGTCCAGGTTGTGCAGACGCAAATAGAATTGTCCCCAGCTTGCGTTCACGTACTAACAGTGGCACTACTATCTGAGACTTAATTTGGAGTTGGCGCAGCAGATTCAGATGTTCTTCGTTCGATGACTTTCTCTGTAAAGAAGACTCAAGAATGTTAATTAATAATTCCGGCTTACCAGTCCGTAAAACTTTTGGTGGGCCATAATCAGCATCAACAGGAATTGGATAGCGTTGTTGGAGTTTTCGTATCAGTGCTTCCTTCGTTGGTTCAGATGCAGCGATGACTGGGTTACTGAAGAGAGGCAAATTATTTTCAACGACATCCACAATACACCAATCAGCCAGGGTAGGCACTGCTAATTGTGCGACGCTTTTTAGGGTAGTACGGTAATCCAAAGAAGATACCAATACACGACTTGCTTCAGCCAAAAAATGAGAGCGTTTCTCTGCCGCTTCGGCTGCAATTCGGGCAGCTTGCTCATTAACAAATAACTCCTGGCGCTGCAACTCTAAATGCCTACGGTGGCTAATGTCACGCATGAGCCATCGTAGAGCAACTGGCTGACCTTTTTCGTTACGAACGGTAACTACTGTCAAAGCTACATCAAAACAGATTTTTTTTCGTGGTTGTAAACACACTTCCCATTCTCCACCCTGATCGAGCTGCTGCAACTGAATCAGGTAATTAAAAAAAGTTTGATGATCTGGCTTGGCAATGAAAGTCAGGAGCGGTTTGCCAATCAGAAATCGTTGTGGAACATTGATTTGTATGCTAGCAGCACGATTAACTTCTAGGATAATGCCGAATGTATCAGTTACCAAGTAACCATCAGGCGCAAAATCAAATAATTCTTGGTAGCGCTGACGTTCCTTCTCTACTATGATTCGTGTTGCTTGTAGTTCCTCGGAGGCAATTTTTAGCTCTTCCAAAGTAATTTGAAGTTCTTCAAAAGCTTCTGATGTTAGCTCTTGTGCTAAATACGGATGAGTTGGAGTATTTTGCAATAATCTTGTCACCCGTGAGCGCAATTTGTCTACTTTTTGACTAAAATCGTCTAGATTCATATTGCTCACTTTGCAAAAACTAAAAATCACACTTTAGAGAAAGCATCAAGTAAATACGAAAAAGTATACATTAAAAGCTAATTTCAGAACTACTGCTCACAAAATAGAAGTTTGCTTTTTCAACGCAAGTTCTACAAGTGAATTAGACGCAATTATAGTTGTCCTAACCTCTGACTCAGATCGTAAAACAAAAAATTTATCAAGAAATCCATCTCAGGTCTTGTAGAGCAACAAATATGATAGGTAGATTTAAGCAAATTTCAAGGAAAGCGAGGTAAACAAACTTGCATTTGTTACCAAATATAAAGCGTGTTTTACTCTTGAATTCTGAATTCTGCTGTAAGTCTCCCTAACCCCTAAGTATCTCCATCTCTCCTAAAGTTGAAAAAAATCGGTTTTAGGAGGGTGATGAACGTGATATTTGATATAGGGTGGGCATGATAAATAGATTATGCACACACCCGAAGAAAATTCTGATGATAAATGCGATCGCTAGTAGATTTCGTCAACTTATGGCTCGGAAAAAAAGCCCAATTGGCAGATATGACCAAAAAAACAAAAACAAGCGTTCTTTAGCACTATATACCTGCATAGGATTAGTAACTGGAATTCTGGCATTGTTGTTAATAGCGTCTCCAGGAGTGACCCAAAAACCGGAACCTCAACAACCTTTATTAGTAGCTACACGAGTTATACCACCTTTTGTGCTATCAAACAAAGGCGAGTTATCAGGATTCAGTATCGATCTCTGGCGCAAAATCGCTAACCAAATAGGTGTAAAGTCTAAATTCATAGAGTATTCTACAGTGCCGCAAGTGCTTTCGGCTATTAAGGAAAGTAAAGCCAACTTGGGGATTTCAGCCATCTCGATTACAGCCGAACGCGAGCAGAATTTTGATTTTTCATTACCTATTTTTGCTGGAGGGCTGCAAATTATGGTAAGAAACGCAGAAAGCAACAGCAGTGCCTTCCCAAATATTTTGCAATTGTTTTTCTCTGCTAGCCTTTTGCAAGTAATAGGCGTTGCCCTAGTGCTAATTGTCCTAGCAGCCCATATTATTTGGTTATCTGAGCGTCATCACAAAGATGGGATGATTCCTAAATCATACTTTCCTGGCATTTTCAAAGCCTGTTGGTGGGCAGCTGCCACCTTAGCAACCCAAGCTGATGAAATGCCCAAAGGAGTACTGGGACGTTTAGTAGGTATTATCTGGATGTTTATCGGAGTACTTTTTGTCGCCTACTTTACAGCCAGCGCGACTACCTCGTTGACAGTACAACAGCTTCAGGGCGATATCAGGGGTATAGACGATTTACCTGGCAAAGTAGTGGCTACAACTGCGGGTAGTACAGCCGCCGCATACCTGCGAGAACATAAGATTTCAGTATTAGAAGTTACTAAGATTGAGCAAGCTTACAATGCTTTGCAAACAAAAAAAGCTGATGCCGTAGTATTTGATGCACCTGTACTCCTCTTCTATGCTGCTAATGAAGGCAAAGGGAAAGTACAGATTGTTGGCAGTATCTTGCGTGAAGAAAGCTACGGTATCATTCTGCCCAATAACAGTCCCTACCGCAAACCAATTAATCAGGCTTTGCTAAGTCTCAAAGAAAATGGCACTTATCAATCGTTATATGATAAGTGGTTCGATGCTGAAAAATCTTGAAGTGGGGAGCAGGGGAGCAGGGGAGCAGGGGAGAAGTTGCAGTAAGTCTTTCCCCTCTGCCCCTCTGCCTCTTTTGCCCAATACCCAATGCCCCACTCCCTACTCCCCACTCCCTTCTTTCGCCAGTTGAGCTTTTGCCTGTTGCCACAAGTTTTCTAATTCATTCAAACTGTAATCAGAAAGGGGACGGTCAACAACCGCCTCCATTTTTTCTAATCGCTGGACAAAGCGCTGATTTGTGCCTTGCAAAGCGGTGCTGGGGTCAAGATTATGCCAACGCGCTAGCTGAATAACTGCAAATAGTAAATCGCCTAATTCTGCTTCTTGCCGTTCGGGTGTTTCCTCAGCTAAAGCTTGCTCAAACTCTCGTAACTCCTCATGAAACTTATCCCAGACACCCTGAATATTTTCCCATTCAAACCCGATCGCCGCAGCCTTTTGAGAAATCTTCATCGCCGCCGTCAGTGGGGGAAGAGTACGCCCATAACGAGCGAGTTTAGCACTAAATTTTTGGGCATCTGGAGATGCTTCACCCTTTTCCGCAGCTTTGATTTGTTCCCAATTTTGCCGCACCTCATCCACACTTACCACCGACACATCCCCAAACACATGGGGATGACGGCGAATCAACTTTTGGGAAATCCCTTGAGCGATTTCCTTGAGAGAAAATTGCCCAGATTCACTAGCGATTTGGGCTTGCAATACCACCTGTAATAATAAATCGCCTAACTCCTCTGCGATCGCACTCTTATCCCCACTCTTAATCGCATCCACCACCTCATAAGCTTCCTCAATCACATAAGGTGTGAGCGTTTCAGGAGTTTGAGCCAAATCCCAAGGACAACCACCATCAGGCTCACGCAACTTCGCCACCACCTCAATCAACTCTTGCAACGCCGCCAAAGTCTCATCTTGCTTTTCCATACCTCTGCGTACCTCTGCGCTTCCCTTAGCGTTACTTTGCGTTTAAAAAAATTATTTCTTCACTCTCGCCCGACGACTACCACCCCTCACTTTCCGCTTCTTAATTTTGCCACTAGGAAACAACCCCCGAACCCCCTGCTTTCTAAACCGTTTATAAGCCGATCCGCCCCAATCGCTGAGAGAATGACTCATCGCACCGAGTTCCAAGCCCAAAAACAGGGCGATATATTCAGTATCGTATTGCACGAGCGATCGCCCCACAGTTTGTCCCAAATCCTGCCAACTAAAACTTAGATTCCACAACCTTTCAGCGATCGCCAAAAGAAAAATAGCCACAATAGCCAGCAAACACCCCAGATAAAGTATCCGCAAAATCGTACCAATAATCGGCCCGTGGGATAAAAAAGAACGATGCCGGAGACTTTTTTGATAAGGTAGCCAAATCCAGCGCAAGAAACCCCAGCGTTGGAATTGCACAGAGTAAATATCCAAATCGGGGCCAAACATCAGCCCACCAAAGAGAAACCCGCCTGCAACCAACAAAGTCGCATTGCTACTGCGAGTCTGCCAGAAAGTAACGCCCGCCACGAACGGCAGAGCATACATAGTAATGCGATCGTGCGTCCGACCAGAGGGCATCCTAAATCCTGAGTTAACTCAATACTGAGTCAGTATAAGAGAAAAAAAGATTTTCTTAAAACTACTAGCGCAACGCGAAATCTTTTGCTATATTAGTTAAGAATTAGTCAAACGGGCGGTTAGCTCAGTTGGTAGAGCGCCTGCCTTACAAGCAGGATGTCATCAGTTCGAGTCTGGTACTGCCCATTAATTAAATTAAGGCTAGAGGCAGCTTAGATGCGGTTTCTAGCCTTTTTTAAATGGATTCACAATCTCTAACTGACCAGCGACTACTAACCCATCTTGCATATCTTCAGAATAGAGAATATTTGCTCTTGCCGATAGCGCACAACAAATAATCAGACTATCCCAAAAAGAAAAATTATATTGACTGCGGATATCCGATGCAGATTCAAAAATAGTCAGATTGAACTCTACTACAGGGCAACGACTATAAAGCGACTGAATCACAGCTTTAATTTGTCCTTCGTTAAAGGCTGCTTTTTTGAGCAAATTGGCAGCAACCTCATTCACAACCTGTGTACTAATGATGATTCCTTCAGCTTCTGTAATTGCAATAGCAATATTACGCTTTCTTGTTCTTTCTGTAACTTCCATCTTGTTATCGTCAAATAAACGATAAAGCCAAACATTTGTATCAATAAAAGATGTACCAGAACTCATCATTATCGGTTATAAATTTCCTCACGGCTGAATACACCATCCACTTGAACAGGATTTTCTGTTAATTCATCAATTATGTCTCTTTTTTTAGATGATTTTTTAGTCACCAAAACGATTACTTTAATATCATCTCCTTCACCAAGTTCTTGTTTATACTCATCAGGAATCTGAATTAAACCATTTTGAATCTTTGCTTGAAACTCAACTGCATTTAACATCTTTAACCTCTCTTATATCTATGGGGTTTCATCTATTATGAGCGATGCCTACGGTGGGCTGCGCTAACGCACCATTCAGATATGCCACTTGGGCAAAAGATTTTAAATTGCTCAAACAATTAATCACTAGTTAATATTGAGGCGAGAAGTTCAGGACGAGACAGGTGTGGGCAATGTCCAGCAGGTAGCTCGATAGCATCGACTCCTAAGCGCTTTTGTGCAGCGTAGCGTGACCATGTAGGAGACAATATTCGGTCATTGCTACAAACAATATATTTACGTTGAACATTTGGCAAAGCTTTTAGAGGATTCGTTTCAAAAATATATGCCATAGATTGTTGCGAACGACTTTTCGAAATTGCCCACTGTGTTACATCTGGTTGACAATCATGAAAGAAAAACTCCCTTAATACTGCTTCGTCTGAATAATCTTTGCCTACGGAAGCGGGTTCATACATATCAGGTTCATCGTGGAACTGTTCGAGTTTACTTGACTCTTTTGGCTGGTAATTAAATGATTTGAGCGTATCAGAATCAAGACGATGAGAAAATTGATCGAGTGTACTGATTCCGGGATAAGGTATCAGCGCAGCCACAAACACTAGTTGACGCACTTTTACTGCTTCAGCAACCAGAGGAATTATAGTACCAGCCATTGAGTGACCGACTAGGACAATATCATCATCAGTTTTTGGCAGTGCTTGAATTACTACATCTGCAAATTGGGACAAAGTAGCAGATGCATTTTCAATTGGCAAATCCATTGCTACAGTTTTGTGACCCTGTGCTTCTAAATAAGGAATGAGCAAATCCCAACACCAAGTGGCTTGGAAAGCACCGTGAACTAGACAATATAGACTCATAAAGCAATCCTAAATCATTTGTGAAAATTGTATATCTCTTTCTTCTTTTTTCCCTTTGCGCCAAAGCCAGTACTTTGCGGTAGCCTGCGGCAAGCCGCTTTGCGTCTACGTTTTCTTTTCTATATTTTTCATGAATCAAATAGGACTGCTATAGAATTCTTATATACAGCAAATTTCAAGTTAGTGAAGTACACAAGCTAAGTTCCAAAGACAGATATAAAGCCTGTTTTACTTCTGAATTCTGACTCCTGAATTCTGAATTCTGAATTCTGCTGTGTATTTAAACAACAGTTAAAACAGGTTGAAAAGGTTGCAACAAAATACCCAAAATTTTATCAACTTCTTTAATATAGTACTCAGTCAAATCTATATAAACAGTTGTCCCTTCTAAAAATAAGAACTTCCAGTTAGTTCCACTAGTAACCGAGCCGTAAATTCGCCTAACTTCATTGCCTTGATTTTGATTGAATAGTTGGGCTGCAATCATTGCCGCTACACATTGACCCAAACCGCCGATAATATCTTCTTTTTTCGCTTCAAAAATAAACATTACTGGAGCAGAAATAAATAATTGTTCCTGTGAATTGCTGATTATATAATCGCAAAAGCCTTGTAAGCCTAGAGTTGCATCAATATTAAATTCATTTCCAGAGAACAGTGAGATTTTATTATTTAATAATCGTCTGACTTCTGCGAGGATTGGGGCAATTAAAAACTCTGATCTGGCTTTTTCGGTTGAAATTGCAGTTGCTAAAGGAATGTAATCGATTAAAATCGTTCTCAGCGTTTCTGATGGTGTAACAGGTTTGGTATCAGCAAATAAATTCCGAGTTTCATCGAGTGTTAAGCCAAAACTCTTTTTCACCTTAGCGAGACTAAAATCGCTGTATGCCATCCTTTTACCTTGTGATTATCTATTTTATCTATATATATTGATGCAACTCAATCTTAGCCCTATTGAATGGGAGCGATCGCACTTACAAATCCAGAGCGAATGGAATTTATGGCTATACGGGCAAAGTCCGCAAAAACGGACTGAGAAAAAACTGAGGGTTTGAAACCCAGGGAGGTCGGTTTTATTTGTATAGACGCAGTTTATAATCGCCCTTTTGAGTACTTATGCAAAAATATTTATGTCATCAATACGGTTCGGATAAACATTTTTCATTTTCCTTGTGGTCTGGGGAAAGGGTAAAGGGTAAAGGATGTATTCAAAACCTTTCCCCTTTTCCCTTTCCCCTTTAACCGAACCCTATTGTTTATGTCATTACGTTCGCAATGACAAATGCGTATCACTGATTGCGTAGCTTTTCAAGCTCTGCATCTGTAAACGGATTCTTCCCCGCTCGTAAATCTTTCACCCAGCGCTGCCGTTGTGCTTTACTATCTTTATCTCCAGGCTGGGCGATGTATGCTTCAAAGTCCTCAATTGCTCCTTGATAGTTGCCTGTTAGCGCCCTAGCCAAGCCACGACTATCACGAATGTCGCCATCTTCAGGTGCAAGTGCAATGGCTTTTTCACAGGCTGGTAATACATCAGCAGCTTGTTTTTGCAGACTACCGTCCCAGCATAGTGTATTCCAAGAATCAGCAGGAACTTCGGCTTTTGGATCGAGCTTGAGGGCTTCGGTATAAGCCGCTAGCGCTTCCTTAAACTTTTTCTCTTGTAAGCGGCTGTTCCCTTCATCAACTAAGTGTTCAACCTTACCTTGATTCGCCAACTCTTTCGCTCTCGCCTGCGAATCAAACTTTAATTTATTATCCCACTGCTGTGCTTTGTTGAACTTTGCAACAGCGCCATTAATATCATCATTTCGCGCTAACTTCTCACCTTGGATGACTAACGTTGTCGCCCCCAACATCAAGCGAGATGGAGTTTGGCATGATTGCAACTCTTCTAACGCTTCTGGATGGGCAATCAGGTAATTATTCAACAAGTTGCAACCACTGTGTAATAAATTATCAAAATCCAAATCCCATAAAATTACGGTCTTGTCATCACTGCCAGAAGCCAGTGTCTTGCCATCGGGGCTGAAGCCGACGCTAAAGACCGGACTGCTATGCCCAGTCAGGGTTTTGATCGCTTTGCCTGTGCTGACATCCCAGAGTTTGATGGTGTTGTCATTACTGCCAGAAGCCAGTGTCTTGCCATCGGGGCTGAAACGAACGCTAAAGACCGTACTGCTATGCCCAGTCAGGGTTTTGATCGCTTTGCCTGTGCTGACATCCCAGAGTTTGATTGTGTTGTCAAAACTACCAGAAGCCAGTGTCTTGCCATCGGGGCTGAAGCCGACGCTAATGACCGAACCGCTATGTCCAGTCAGGGTTTTGAGCGCTTTGCCTGTGCTGACATCCCAGAGTTTGATGGTGTTGTCAAAACTACCAGAAGCCAGTGTCTTGCCATCGGGGCTGAATCCGACGCTAATGACTGTACTGCTATGCCCAGTCAGGGTTTTGATCGCTTTGCCTGTGCTGACATCCCAGAGTTTGATGGTGATGTCACCACTGCCAGAAGCCAGTGTCTTGCCATCGGGGCTGAATCCGACACCCCAGACCGTACTGCTATGCCCAGTCAGGGTTTTGATCGCTTTGCCTGTGCTGACATCCCAGAGTTTGATTGTGTTGTCAAAACTACCAGAAGCCAGTGTCTTGCCATCGGGGCTGAAGCCGACGCTAATGACCGAACCGCTATGCCCAGTCAGGGTTTTGATCGCTTTGCCTGTGCTGACATCCCAGAGTTTGATCGTCTTGTCATTACTGCCAGAAGCCAGTGTCTTGCCATCGGGGCTGAATCCGACGCTAATGACTGTACTGCTATGCCCTTCTAAGGTATTTACCTCGATCGCACGGTTTTCTTTCTTTTCATTTGGCTTTAAGTAAACCGCTTGCTGTAAAGTTAACACAGCGTGCATTAGAGTATTGCTTTCGTGCTGTGCCCAAAGTGTATGCTTGAGTTTGCTACTTGCCCTTAAAGCTGTTATTAAAGCATCTGGGTATTGTTCAGAGACAGCAAAGGCTTCAGAAGAATTATTGATGGCGTTAATTTGACTAACATTTGCCTCTACTGCCCACTGGAATGTTGCTGCTGCTAAAACAGCAAATCCTAAACCTGCGCTTATGGAACCAAAAAGGGCGCGTTTGAGAACACGATTAAGTTTCGCTTCACTTTGTTTTCTTTGTTCTCGTTCTTTTTCCAGTTGAGCCATTACCTGCTTTAACTTCGGTTCCTGTTGCTGGCGGATAAAAGCAGCGATGTAGTCATGTACCAGTTGATAACGATCGCCGGGGTTTTCTGGTAGCAAAACCACTAAGCCGGATTGAACAAAAATTTCTAACACTAAATCTAATTTACTGATTTCAGAAGCTTGTTCCGCCCTAGCTTCCGATCCCCCCGCCTGCGGCGACCCCCTTAAAAAGGGGGTTAAAGAAATTAAGCCCCCCTTCTTAAGGGGGGTTGGGGGGATCTCCGAGAAATACGGCATCAAATCGCGTTCCAACTCAGCACGAGTTTTTAACGGGCGAGTTCCTTTTTCATCGGTGAGTAAATACAGTAATACTTCTGCGGCTTCTTGATTTTCTTCACCGCAATCATTAACAACTTCATTTAAATAACGCTTAACCAATTCGTCCTTAGTGCCGCGTTGCTGATATTCTACCAGAGTTGTAATGTTCTCCGTTTGCAGTTGCGCCCCCACAACCTGTAACTCAATGGGACGAACTTCACCCAATTCCCCGGCTAAATCCTGCACCAGTTGATCAACTAAAGCCAGTTCTAAGCGAAAACTAGTATTTTCAGTTAAACGCTGAATAATTGACTTGGTATCAGCAGGTGAGAAGTTCCCCAACTTGTAAAGCACATTATTACTGAGTATGTCATTGCCAATAATCTTGAGACTGGGCAAATCATTGCACTCCAGCAAGTAATAGATGTAATCTACCCGCAGCGATAAGATAACTTTCACTGATAGAACATTTAGACACTCTCCCAGAAACTCAAAGAATTGCTTTCTTTGTGCAGGTTCGGTGTAAACAAAGAAAAATTCCTCAAATTGATCGAAAATTAGGACTGTGCGAAGATTGCGCTGTTCGTTTTCTTTGAGTCTGCATATCAAATATTGCGTAGTTCCGAGTTCTGAGGCTCGACGTTGACCTTCTGAGGGTGAAAGTTGACCTTCTGAAGGTGGAAGTTGACCTTCTGAGGCTCGACGTTGACCTTCTGAGGGTGAAAGTTGACCTTCTGAGGCTCGACATTGACCTTCTGAGGGTGAAAGTTGACCTTCTGAGGGTGAAAGTTGACCTTCTGAAGGTGGAAGTTGACCTTCTGAAGGTGGAAGTTGACCTTCTGAAGGTGGAAGTTGACCTTCTGAGGGTGAACTTCCAAGTTCAAAGGTCGAAACTTGAAGTTCTAACTCCCCCTCATACCCTTCTCCCCTGCCCCCGGTCACTGAGCGTTGGTCATTGAATCTCGACTCACTTCGACGCCGCTCAGTGCAAGTCGCTCGATTTCCGCGTTGGTCACTGAGCGACTTGCCTTGAGCGAAGTCGAAAGGAGCCGAAGTGCTGCCCCCTGCCCCCTGCCCCCGGTCACTGAGCGTAGCCGAAGTGCTGCCCTCATCCCCCTCATTTCCCAAAAGCCTCCCCAATTCTTCCGCCCAGTTAGTATAAACCCGCATTACCACCGGCATATAATCTTGAACACCGATCGCTTTATTCTTTAAAGCTGGCACTAGTCCCGCATTCACCAGAGAACTTTTGCCTACGCCCGATTGCCCATGAATTACTATCAACTTATAATCAGGGCGACCCATGCGTTCGATTAAACGTTCTACATCCAACAGGCGACCAGATGCAGCAATTTCTGGGGCAATATTTCCTTGAGGAGAGTTTGAGCGCAATGTCTCGACAAATGCCTGCTTTGTAGCTTCTAACCTACCCGCACCAATAAAAGCCCGCAAGCCAAATTGTTGTTCAATAGAACGCTGTTGCTGTTTGATGTTGTATGCTTTGAGATATTCTTTCCGCTCAAAATAAAGCAGCTGCAAAAACCTGAGAATATCCAAGTAAAGCCTGACATCTTCTAGGGGATTACCTACATCTCTCGCAGTTTCTAAGCTGAGAGTTGCCTGTTGAATTTGACCTAAATGGTATTGAGAACGACCTAAAACCAACTGATATAAACTCAAATCTTTTGATTTGAAATCTCTTTTGGAAATCTCAGATACAACCCCTGATATACTCGCTGATTCCACATTGGGAATTGCAGCAAAAACTTTCAAAGCTTGCTGAACAAGCTGATTTGCTTCAACCCAATTTTTTTTAGCCAAAGCCACCTCAGCTAAAAAACCGTAATCTTTGGCTAATTCCCTTAGCTGGTTGTTAGTTTGATGTACTACTAAAGCTTTTTCTGCAAGACTCTGCAAAGTTTCCCACTTTTGCAAGTCTCGCAAGATATCACCGAACTTAACTACTGCATTAGCAATTAAATCTCCCTGATAATATGGAAAACCTCTCTCCAAACCTCTCTCCTTGCAGGAGAGAGGCTTTGAATTCTCGCCATTCCCTAGTAGAAAAGGGGGTTGGGGAGTTAGGTTTCGCGTTAAGTTTTCCAGATTAGGTGAAAAGTCAGTTAAATCTGGAGTTCGTAACTGGTTAATAAAATTTATATACTCTTGAAGATAATGCCAAGCTGCTTGCCAATCGGGGTGATTGATATCTTGATGTTTAAAAGCTTTGAGATAATAACAAAAACTTATTTCACCGAGGATTTTTATCTGACGTTCTAAATTATTACTTTGCTGCCATAGCTCAAAAGCTTTGTGATAATACTGTAGCGCCAAATCTTTTTGATTATTTATCTGTTTGATAAAACCTAATAAAGATTCTAAATTAGCTTGAATTTCTAAATTATAAATATCTGGCTGATTGAGTAAATATCTTTGCGCCGCTTCTAACTCCTTTTCCAGCTTGTTATATATATCTACGCTAAATTTTGAGTTATTACCAAACCAATAATTAGCCGTTTCGGTGACAAAATATACTAATTCTTGTGTTGATATATCAAAATTTCTTGTAGTTGCCCAACTTTCCAAATCTGGCGCAAGCTGTATTAGTTGCTTATAGATTTCATCGTCAATCCACAACACTAAGGGAAAAGCAAAATTCTTGCGAAACTCTTCCCGCACCTGATTTGCAGAAGTTAACATCACAGATAAATTCTGCACTGATTCCAAACCCACAACCATTACACAGGCTGGGATCTTTTCGCCGAATTCTTCCTGAATCGCAGTATAAAGAGTCCTGTTTGATTGCTGCACCGCCAAGACACAAATTTCAACTTGACAAATTTCCTGCAATCTGGAGATTAAGCGATCGCGCAGGCTGACATAATTACATCGTGCCAAAATCAGCTTAAACTGTCCCACAGAGGACTCGATTGCCCAAGCTAATTGTGCTATAGAGCGATCGTTGTTTACATGGTCATCTTTTGGTGGTTGCTGTGGACTCATAGAGCTAATATGCTTTTCAGGTGCGGATTTTTACCATCTATTTTGACGTTGGGTTAACATATCCCGCCTTGCACTTAAGTGCAAGGCTAATAGCTGAAGTCCACTGAAGTGGACTGGAAGTAATTATTAGTCCTCTTAAGAGGACTTTAGCTATTAGCCTGGGATTTTAATCCCTGGCGGGTGAGTGGGTAAGGGAAAGAGACTTCACTGTAGTTCTCTCGCCTCAGCCAAAACCGGATTAACATCAAACCAAGACTGGCCACCATCGCGATATTCAAAGACAAAGCGACTGCGGATCAGTTTTTGATATCCGTTGTCATCGCTTACCTTTTTCCTTTCCTTGACATGACGTAACAATTGCCACTCGTCCTCAGAAATCGGTAACATGATTTCATTCCGGCGAGAACGAATAACTTGCTCTAAGGTTTCAGCTGTTAGGGGAAGACTCATTTCTTCCATAATCCAGGTATTCAGCAGCCTCAGCACGTCCCGCACATGACCACCGCTTATTTTACATAAACGCTCTAGGCTAGCAGCACTATCAAAAATCTCAGTAACTTTACTTAAACGATCCTCTGGTTTCATGTCAGGAAAAGCTCTAGCTAGTACCATTTGCTGCATGAGTGACATTCCCTGCGGATGAACGCTGCCATCAGACCATTGGATAGGAACCATTGGTAACACCTTGGGGTCTTCTGGGAAACGCTGAGTCAGCATTCCGTAATCGTTGGAAAACTTCAAAGACAAAGGCATGGTGTAGATGAGATGACAATTCAGCTTCGTCAAAAACTCACCTTGATCGACAAATAAATATTCTTGCTGCGGACGACCCCAAGGTTTGGCACGATTATCTATGCGGTCAAGATTATCGACAATTACCACCAGACCATTTTTACCTTGCTGTTTGAGTTTAGCGATCGCAGGTTCCAATAATTCTTGATTAATCGCCTCCAGCAACTTAGTTTTTTGCGGTGCTAAATACTGATTGAGTTTTTCTCGCAGCGTTGGGTCATTTTTCATCTTCGCGGTGATTTCACCAATGCCCATAGACAGAGAAAACTTATCTTTATCTGCCGATAAACCGACATCCCCCACCACCGGAAGCTTAACTTTTCCCGCCGTCACCTCGGAGTTTAAGACCTTCCAAGCACCTTGCAACAATTCATTAAACTTGTTGGGTGACTCCAGAGTAATTTTATCCAGACTTTGACTCACCCGCCGAGCGATCGCTAGCAGCACATCAGCAATATCGACATCGGTCATTTCCAAGTCGTCACTGGACTCAAAATAAACCACATGGAAACCTAACTTTTCCAGTTCTGCCTGTAACCGTAATAGTTCTGTCGATTTTCCACAACCAATATGCCCAGTAAATAAAGTGCAAGTGGGTTCATTCGGCTTAAAAAAAGTAATCTTTTGCTTCAGCTTGCCAAGAATATCACCACCTCGTACCGAGGAAAAATCTATATAATACTTGCCATCAGAGCTATTGTTCACAAACAGAGTT
Organism: Nostoc sp. DedQUE02; assembly: GCF_034531035.1. Classification (NCBI taxonomy): domain Bacteria; kingdom Bacillati; phylum Cyanobacteriota; class Cyanophyceae; order Nostocales; family Nostocaceae; genus Nostoc; species Nostoc sp. DedQUE02. The sequence goes on from NZ_JAVRBY020000017.1 coordinate 113,868, forward strand.
CTGCTGGGATCGCTAGCCTGATAAAATTCCCGTAAATCTATGGGCATAATCTGGTAGTGCAATAATCTGGTATTGTCTTAACATATCCTTGTTCAAAAGGATAAAGTTATTTACATCTTTGCATCTCGATATTTCGGATTTGCTGCCTCAAAAGCGATATTTTCTCCCTTCCTCTGCGTTCTCTGCGCCTCTGCGGTTCGTTAAAAAAAATAAAACCACAGAGGCACAGAAAAATAAGAGTGCAAAGATGTAACTAATATGAAGGGTATAGAAAAACCTGGACTTTTTTTTGATACTATTTAAGACCGGACTCCTTAAATATTGATTGACGTATGAGCAAAGGTACCCTGTTTGATAAAGTTTGGGACTTACACACCGTCGGTACACTTCCCTCAGGGCTGACGCAACTATTTATCGGGCTTCACCTAATTCATGAAGTCACCAGTCCCCAAGCCTTTGCTATGTTACGCGAGAGAAGTCTAAAAGTACTGTTTCCAGAGCGTACTGTCGCCACAGTCGATCATATTGTGCCGACAGAAAACCAGGCGCGTCCCTTTGTAGATAGCTTGGCAGAGGAAATGATTCAGGCGCTGGAAAAGAACTGTCAAGAAAATAACATAACTTTTTACAATATTGGTTCTGGTAGTCAAGGTATAGTTCATGTGATTGCTCCCGAACTTGGGCTGACTCAACCAGGAATGACGATCGCTTGTGGAGATAGCCACACATCCAGTCATGGGGCATTTGGTGCGATCGCATTTGGTATCGGTACTAGCCAAGTCCGGGATGTTCTCGCTTCCCAAACCCTCGCCCTCTCGAAACTGAAAGTCCGCAGAATCGAAGTTAACGGCACTCTCAACCCTGGTGTTTACGCCAAAGATGTCATTTTGCATATCATCCGCACCCTTGGTGTGAAAGGTGGCGTGGGCTATGCTTACGAATTTGCAGGTACGACATTCGAGCAAATGAATATGGAAGAGAGGATGACTGTCTGCAATATGGCGATCGAAGGCGGTGCTAGATGCGGCTATGTCAATCCTGATCGTGTCACCTACGATTACCTCAAAGGCAGAGATTTTGCACCCATTGATGCAGATTGGGATAAAGCAGTAGCTTGGTGGGATTCCATCAAGAGTGATGCAGATGCCCAATATGATGATGTAGTAGTATTTGACGCTGCGGAAATTCCTCCTACCGTTACCTGGGGGATTACTCCCGGTCAAGGTATCGGTGTCCACCAGTCAGTACCTCAACCAGAAGAACTGCTAGAAGAAGACCGATTCATTGCCGAAGAAGCTTACCGCTACATGGACTTATATCCCGGTCAACCGATCAAGGGCACTAAAATAGATGTCTGCTTTATTGGTAGTTGCACCAACGGCAGAATTAGTGATTTGCGAGAAGCAGCGAAAATCGCCAAAGGTCGCCATGTTGCAGAAGGAATCAAAGCCTTCGTTGTCCCCGGTTCTGAACGGGTGAAAGAAGAGGCAGAAGCTGAAGGACTAGATAAAATCTTTCAAGAAGCTGGATTTGAGTGGCGCGAACCAGGATGTTCCATGTGCCTAGCGATGAACCCGGATAAACTACAAGGAAGACAAATCAGCGCCTCCTCCTCCAACCGCAACTTTAAAGGCAGACAAGGTTCCTCCTCCGGTCGGACATTATTAATGAGTCCGGCGATGGTCGCCACTGCTGCGATTAAAGGTGAAGTCTCTGATGTGCGCGAATTCTTGTAATTTTTAGAGGGGCATTGGGAATGGGGAAAGGGAAAGGGGTAAGGGGGAAAGGTTAAATTTATCCCTTTACCCTTTACCCTTTAACCTTTAACCTTTTCCCCTGCCCCTCACCTCCCCCAGTCCCCAATCCCCAATCCCTTTGTCAAGTATATGGTGAGCGAAGTTAAAACAGTTTCAGGGCGCGGTATACCCTTAGTAGGCAATGATATAGATACCGATCGCATCATTCCCGCGCGATATTTGAAAGCCGTTACCTTTGATGGCTTAGGCGAAGGCGCATTTATCGACGACCGGACAGCACTCAAAGGCGAACATCCCTTTGATCAACCCCAATACAAAGGCGCGAATATTTTAATAGTCAACCGTAACTTTGGCTGTGGTTCATCACGAGAACATGCACCCCAAGCGATCGCAAAATGGGGAATCCAAGCTTTAATCGGTGAAAGCTTCGCCGAAATCTTTTTCGGTAACTGTGTGGCAATGGGCATACCTTGTGTGACAGCCGATGCTGTTACTGTTAAACAACTGCAAGATTTAGTCGCTGCCAATCCCCAAGCCGCCGTGACAGTGAATCTGGAAATCTTGCAAGTGCAAATTGATGATTACACTGCCCCAATTGCGATCGGTGAAGGTACAAGAAGCACATTTATTTCTGGAACTTGGGACGCTTGCGGTCAGTTGGTGGCGAATGCTGACCAAGTTCGGGTAACGGCTGCAAAATTACCCTACGTGGGTTGGAGCAATTTAGCTGCAAGTTAGGATTCCCTTGTTCCCTGCTTTTCAAGCAGGGAATGAGAAAATGCCAAGAATTTTATAACCATTCCATAAAAACATCAAAACCTTATAGGCGGTAAAGGTAATGATATTCTGACAGGTGGTGGTGCTAGCGATCGCTTCGTGTTCAACTCAGGCGCTTGGTTTAATAGTGCCGATCTAGCTGTAAATAAAATTACTGACTTGATCGCCACTTATGACATGACAAAATATGCAATTGTTTTTAGTAAACTTAGTTTGTGCACTAGCCCGCACCCTTTAGGATGTTCCCTTTGCTGTTGAGTTAATAGAATGTTTAAGCAAGGGAAAACCTAACTTGTGCCTTTGGTCAACATATAAATGAGCCACGTTCTTAGCGAGATGGCGAATTCTGGCAATATAGCGAGTTCTCTCCGTCACAGAAATCAGACCTCTAGCATCGAGCAGATTGAACGTGTGAGAACACTTCATCACATAATCCAAGCTAGGTAAAACCAATCCACGCAGAGTCAATTGGCTAGCTTCCTGCTCATATAAATTAAATAGTGTCAAAAGCAACTCAGGATTAGACGCTTCAAAATTGTAAGTACACTGCTCAATCTCACTTTGCAGAAAAACATCACCATAAGTAATATTGTCAGTCCACTGAATCTTAGTAAATGCTTCGACTTGCTGGAGATACATTGTCAGCCGTTCTAACCCGTAAGTAATCTCAATCGACACCGGACGGCAATCAATACCCCCACACTGTTGGAAATAGGTAAATTGAGTAACTTCCATCCCATCTAACCAGACTTCCCAACCAGTACCCCAAGCACCCACCGTCGCATCTTCCCAATTATCCTCTACAAACCGAATATCATGATCTTCAGGACAAATACCCAAACTCCTCAAAGAATCAAGATAAATCTCCTGGATATTATCTGGTGAAGGCTTAATCAGAACTTGGTACTGATAATAGTGTTGGAAGCGGTTGGGATTTTCGCCATAGCGCCCATCCGTAGGGCGACGACACGGTTCAACATAGGCAACAGCCCAAGGTTCCGGTCCCAATGCTCTTAAAAAAGTCTGGGGATTCTTAGTACCAGCCCCCTTCTCAATATCGTAAGGCTGGGCGATCAGACAACCGCGTTCGCCCCAGAAATGATGCAATAAACTGATTACCGACTGAAAATTCACGCTAGCTTCATCCTTAGTCAACACAGTGCATAAACCATTGTTGCCTAGAACCAGGCACTGTGGACAGTTTCAGGAGACGCAGAAACAGTTCCAAATAATTTTGGAAAAAATAGTTGACACATGAAGATAGGTTCGTTATATTGAATAAGTGCTTGAAGCGGAGCGCGAAAGAGCGACGCTTGAAAGACACCGAACCTTGAAAATATTATAGTTTGAAAGCGATTATACAGCAAGTGAATTGCGTCAAGCAAATAAAAAAGAACTAAGCTGAAGTTAAAAAAGAGCAGCTAAATGAGCTATAGAGCTTTCCATATCAAAACGGAGAGTTTGATCCTGGCTCAGGATGAACGCTGGCGGTATGCTTAACACATGCAAGTCGAACGGAATCTTC